>NZ_AQOK01000146.1:0-8163 GCF_000364645.1 Xanthomonas sp. SHU 308
CCCCGCAGGGGCGGATGAGGGTACGGGCGCAGCCTCGTCGCAACGAACCACGCGCGCACTTCGTGCTTCCCACCCTCACTCCAACCTCTCTCCCGAGGGAAGAGGGGCCATCGATTTCCCACCGCGAGGCCGCCACGGCCTCGTCCCACCCGCTCTACCCCCGGAGAGACGCCCATGCTTGATCGCATCCGCCGTCGGCCCTTGCTGGCTGCCGTGTTGTCCGCTTCCCTGCTGTGCGCGCTCGGCACCGCCAATGCCGTGCCCGACGCCTCCATCGCGGCGATGACCGCAACGCTGCGCGCCGCGCCGGTCAATTTCGACGTGCACCTGCCGTTGCGCGATCAGGCCGGCCTGGACGCGTTGCTGGCCGACATCCAGGATCCGGTCTCTCCGCAGTATCACCATTGGCTGACGCCGGCCGAATTCCAGCGCCGCTTCGCGCCGGCACCGGCGCAGGTCGCGCAGGTGCGTGCCGCGCTGCAGGCCGCGCACATGAACGTCACCGAGCAGGGCAACACCCTGCATGTCAGTGCGAGCGCGAACAACGTCGAGCGCTTGTTCGCGGCGCCGCTGACCGCCGAGGTCCAGCAGGGCAGCCAGGCCCACCTCGCCGCCGCCGCGCCCTTGCAGTTGCCCGCCGTGCTGCGCGACAGCGGTGCGACCGTGACCGGCCTGACCCGTGGTGCGCCGCCGATGCACGTCAACTGGCAGCGCGCGGCCACCAAGAATCCCGCCAACCGCTACGGCGCCGGCGGTACCACCTATTGGTACAACGATCTCAAGCAGGCCTACGGCTACCCGTCCTACCAGGCCACCACCGGCGCGGCCGGGCAGCAGCGCCGGCTCGACGGCACCGGCAGCACCATCGCCATCCTGATCAGCAGCGACGTGCTGGATTCGGACATCAAGGCGATGTTCGACCACGAAAACTTCAGCCGCTACGCCGCCAACCACGCCGACCCGACCCTGTACGCGCGCCACTACGTAGCCGGCGCCAAGCCGGGCCTGCAGGACGGCAACGACGCCGCGGCGAGCGAGGCCGCGCTCGACGTGGAGATGGCGCTGGGCGGCGCGCCGGGCGCGCACGTGCTGCTGTACGTGATCCCGGACCTGAGCGACGCCTCGGTGCTGGCCGGCTACCGGCAGATCGTGCAGGACAACCAGGCCGACGTCGTCAGCTCCTCGTTCGGCGGCTGCGAGCTGTACTACACCACGGCCTACAACGGCGGCAAGGATTTCACCTCGCTGCTGCGCCCCTACGATGCGGTGTTCAAGCAGGGCAACGCACAGGGCATCACCTTCGTCGCCTCCAGCGGCGACAACGCCGGGCTGGACTGCGCGGATACGCAGTACGCGGTCGACCACAAGGACGGCCACTTCGTCGCCGGCGTCGAACACCCCGCAGCCAGCCCGCACGTGACCGCGGTCGGCGGCGGCAACCTGCTCACCGCGTACAAGAAGGGCAGCCTGGAATCCGGCTACAAGAGCGAAAGCGCCTACGGCGATCCGCTGGAGACCGCGGACTATTACGGCGTCGGCGCGAACCTGGCCGGCGGCTACTGGGGCGCCGGTGGCGGCGTCAGCACCCTGTTCCAGCGTCCGGCCTACCAGTTGCGTGCACTCGGCGGGACGCGCACGTCCATGCGCGCGCTGCCGGACATCGGCATGCTGGTGGGCGGCTGCCCGGGGATTGCGACGCAGCCGTGCCGTGAGGGCGACAGCTCGGTGGCCACCTACTTCAAGGGCGGCATCTCGGCGGTGATCGGCACCAGCGTCGCCGCGCCGGAATTCGCCAGCGCGGTCGCGCTGCTGGTGGAGAAGCAGGGCCGCCAGGGCAATCTCAACGATTACCTGTACCGCCTGGCCGCCAATGGGCCGGAGGCGCTGCATCGCGGCATCCCCGGCTACAACGGCGTGGTCGACAACAACCAGCCGATCAAGGGCAAGTACAACTACACGGTCGGCGTGGGCACGCCGGTGGTGCGGCTGCTGATCGGCGCGCTGGATGCGGCGCCGGCCGGCGTGCCGCGTTCGCCGAGCAACCCCTGACATAGCGTGATGTGACGCGTTGTGCCCGGTTGCCGTGTCGGTGTCGTGGCAGCGACGCCGGCACGGCGGCCGATCAGGCCAGCGCCAACCGGTCGCGGATCAGCGCGGCCACCCGCGCGGTTTCGCGCAGCGGTGCGATGCCGGCGGCGTACGCGTCGCCGGCATCTTGCGCCGGAAGTAGGCGTCCACGCGCCTGCAAAGCACGATGGAAATCCAGGGCGCGGCCACGCGCCGTCTCCGGCATCAGTGCCTGCACCGGCACGCGCGTGGCGCAGGCTTCGGATAGCAGGTTCACCGAGTCCGGCGTGCACACGAGACGCTCGGCCCAGCCGAGCAGGCCGGCGTAGGGATTGGCGCCATCGTCCGCGCCGCACCACACCATGCCCGGCACATCCGCGAACGTGCGGCGCAGGGCCGCGGCCACCGCAGGCGGCGTGCGCCGCGATGCGCTGGCGAGGAGGCTGCCGCCGTGCGCGCGCAACTGTGCGGCGATGTCGGCGAAGGCGGCCTGTGCCTGCGCTTCGCTCCACGGCGCCAGCCCGGAAGGGCCGCCCACCAACAGACCGATGCGCGGCGAGGGCAATGCGCCCAACGCAGGAAACGCCGTGCGCCCGGCCGCCAGCCAGGCATCGTCGATCGGATGCAGGCTGCCGAGCAGGGTCAGCACATTGGGGCCGCGCAGCCGATCGTGTTCCGGCACCACCACGATGTCCCAGTGGCGCGGGTCCAGCCGCGGATCCAGGATCTGCACCACCTGGCTGCCGCGTGCGCGCAGCAGCCGCGTCGCCAGTGCCGCCTGGCGGCCGCAGCCCACGGCGAGCGGCGGCGGCTGCTTCAGCGCCGCGGCGAACGTCGCGCCGTAGGCATGCTGCGCGCCGGGCAGCCAGCGCGGCGCCAACCAGCGCCACGGCATGTGCGGCTGCAACACCTGCACCTGGATCGGTGCCGCGGCCGGAAGCGCCAACGCGGCGGCCAGTGCCTCGGCCTGGCGGGCGTTGCCGGCGCGGCCATCGCTAATCGCCCAGGTCGCGTCCGATCGTTTCACGTTTGGTAGTAATCCGTTGCATCGCGGCCGGGTGTTGCGACAATCGTGCCACTCTACACTGGCCGCCTCGCATCGGGACGGCCCCACCGGCCTCCTGGCGCTTCCCTCGATCAAGGAACTTCCCGCATGTCCGACGCCTTGCACGACGCCGCCCTCGACCAGTTGTTCCGCACCGCGCGCACCCAGAACGCGTTCCTGGACAAGCCGGTCGCCGAAGACACCCTGCGCGCCCTGTACGATCTGGTGAAGTGGGGTCCGACCGCGGCCAACGGCAGCCCGGCGCGCTTCGTCTTCGTCACCTCGCCGCAGGCCAAGGAAAAGCTCAAGCCGGCGCTGTCCGAAGGCAACCTGGCCAAGACCCTGGCCGCGCCGGTCACGGTGATCGTCGCCCACGACGAGGACTTCCACGAGAAGCTGCCGTACCTGTTCCCGCACACCGACGCCAAGAGCTGGTTCGACGGTCCGCGCGAAGGCCGCAGCGAAGGCGCGTTCCGCAACGGCTCGCTGCAGGGCGCTTACCTGATCCTGGCCGCGCGTGCGCTGGGCCTGGATGCCGGTCCCATGTCCGGCTTCGACAACGCCAAGGTCGATGCCGCGTTCTTCGCGGGCACTGCGATCAAATCCAACTTCCTGGTCAACCTCGGCTACGGCGATCCCAGCGGCCTGTTCCCGCGCCTGCCGCGGCTGAGTTTCGACGAGGCCGCGCGCATCGAGTGAGCGCGCGCGTTCCGCTTTCGTGTCCCACCGCAGGCCCGCGCCTGCCGCAGTTTCGTCCCATCACCCCTCCAAGGAGTTCCACCATGACCAAGACCCGCAAACTGCTGCTCCCGCTCGCCATGGCTCTGGCCGTCGTCGTCGCCCAGCCGGCCACCAGCGCCTTCGCCGCGCCGGCCGCCGCCGCTGCCGCCGCCAAGGGCGTCTCCGGCACCTACACGCTCGACCCGGCCCACACCGACGTGCTGGTGCAGTGGAGCCACTTCGGCTTCTCCAACCCGTCCGCGCACTTCGGCGACGTCGACGGCACCCTGGTCTACAACGCCCAGGACGTGAGCAAGTCCAGCGTCAACGTGACCCTGCCGCTGTCCGGTCTCAACAGCTTCACCGCCAAGTTCGACGAGCACCTGAAGAGCGCCGACTTCTTCGACGCCGCCAAGTTCCCCACCGCCACCTTCAAGAGCACCAAGGTGACCTCGGCCGGCGGCAACAAGCTGACCGTCGCCGGCGACCTGACCATCAAGGGCACGACCAAGCCGGTGGTGCTGGCGGTGACCCTCAACGGTGCCGGTCCGCACCCGATGAAGAAGGTGCCGGCGCTGGGCTTCGACGCCACCACCACGGTCAAGCGCAGCGATTTCGGCCTGGGCGCCTACGTGCCGAACGTCAGCGACGAAGTGAAGATCCGCATCACCACCGAAGCGCTGCAGGCAGCGGCCAAGTAAGGCCGCCTGTGGTCGCGGCGGCGGCGCTTCGCGCGCCGTCGTTCGCCGCAACGCAAACGCCCGCCATTCGGCGGGCGTTTGTATGTTCGGGATCTCGCTGTGTGCAGTGCAATGAAACTGCGCGCGAAAGACGCACCGTAGGGGCGGCTTCAGCCGCGATGGCCTTACCGCGATGGTTCCTGGCGAAGCCCCGCATGCGCCTGAAGCGCCAGGCGCGTCCTTACCCTCACCCCAACCCCTCTCCCGGTGGGAGAGGGGCTATTGCGACGGATTGCCGTGTATTCCGTGCCGGCCATATTGCGCGTGCTTTTTGCTTTCTTCGACGCGGCTTTCAGTCTTCGGCCGCGTCCCCGCCCGCCTTCCAATACCCCGTCGCGCGGATCCACTCCTTGGGCACGCCCAGGTGGCCTTCGACGAACTTGCGCATCATCCGCGCGCGTGCCGATTCGCAGGCGATCCAGTAGAACGCGTCGCCCTCGGGCGGGTCGAAATCGCGCAGCGCACCTTCCAGCAGCTGGCTGCTGCGCGCGTCCACGCCGTTGCGCTCCAGCCAGGTGACGCGCAGCGCGGCGTCGCACTCCAGCGCTTGCCGGTCGGCGTAACCGGGAATCTCGATCAGCGCGTCGACTTCCGCGTTGGCCGGCAGGGTTTCCAGCCAGCGGCCGATCGCCGGCAGCGCGGTCTCGTCGCCGATCAGCACGTACGCATCGAAATCGTCGGCGGCCACGAACGAGCCGCGCGGCCCGCCGACCACCAGCGCATCGCCCGGGTCGGCCTGCGCCGCCCAGCGGCAGGCCGGGCCGTCGCCGTGCAGCACGAAGTCCAGGGTCAGCTCCTGCGCGTCGGCGTCGTAGTGGCGCGGGGTGTAGTCGCGGGCGGGCGAGGGCAGTGCGTCGGCCGGATACACCGGGCCGTGCTCGGTCATCGTCGGCAGCACGAACGCGCCTTCGGGGTTGGGGAAGAACAGCTTGACGTGGTCGTCCGGCCCGGCGCTGACGAAGCCGTCCAGCTCGGGGCCGCCGACGACGATGCGGCGCATGTGCGGGGTCAGTGGTTGCGTGCGCAGCACCTGCAGATGACGCAGGCGCAGCGGGTGGCGCAGCAGGCGGTGTTCGTGGGTCGCCATGGGAATTCTCGGAAGTGGGGGAGAGGGGTGGCGGGCGACGCGGACGCCGAAAGCGCTAATGTCCGCGTGCTGGCTGGAAGGGGAATCAGGGTGTGTTGCCATCCATGCCGTCGGCGGCGGCATGCAACAGCGCGGCGACGCGCTCGATCTCGTCCGGGTCCCAGCGCCCGTGCCGCGCCAGCAGGCCGTGCTTGATGCGGCGCATCGCCTCGCGCACCGGCGCCGGCACGTTGGCGCGCACCAGGGCGCGCGCGCTGTGCTGGGTGCGCTGCAGCGCCGCGTCCACCTGCGCGCGCTCGGTGCGCACGAAGGCCTGGCCGGCCGCGGTGATCGCATAGCGCTTGCGGGTGGCGTCGGCATCGGCCTGCACCAGGCCCTGCGCTTCCAGTTGCGCCAGGGTCGGGTAGACCGTGCCGGCGCTGGGCGTGTACAGGCCATGGAACAGCTCGGCGACCGCGCGGATCAGCTCGTAGCCGTGGCGCGGCTGGGTCTCGATCATCGCCAGCAGCAACAGCCGCAGGTCGCCGTGGCCCAGCGGGCGCGGCCCGCGTGCACCACGGCCGCGGCCGGCCCGGTCCTCCTCGAACAGGCGGTGCGCGGGGTGCGGGCCGGGGGCGTGGGGTCGTGGCATTTCGATATGTCGAATTTTGTGCGAAAAAGATATATCGAAGTTGTGCGGTCGGCAAGCGCTTGGCAGGCCGGGCGCGGGAGCGCGGTGGGATTGGTTCAGTCAGGACGGCAGCGCGCGTTTGCGTCGTGCGCGTGCGTGCGGTGCGCGTTGGATCGCGGCGGGCGTGAGCCGCCCAGGCCGCCTCGGCCAGTGGGCCCCCGTGTGAGAATCAACGGTCATGCAGTTGCGCCAAGCGAAGCCGAAAGCCGACTTACACCCTCCGTCGTCGGGACTGAAGTCCCTCCCACAACGATGCTCAGCCATTCCTGTGGGAGCGGTGTCAGCCGCGACGGGCAGTATCAGCAAATCCTGTCGCGGCTGAGGCCGCTTGTGTGGAAAGAGGGTCTTGCAGCGAGCTCGCTGGGTGCACTGTAGGAGGGACTTCAGTCCCGACGCATTGCGTCATCGGAAAGCACGCCACGTCGCGCATCGCGGCCGCATGCCAGCTGACGTGCGTCAAAAGAGAGCCTCGCAGCGCGCTCGCCGGGCACACTGTAGGAGGGACTTTAGTCCCGACGCATTGCGCCATCGGAACGCGCGCCGCGTCGCGCATCGCGGCCGCATGCCAGTCGACGTGCGTCAAAAGAGGGTCTTGCAGCGCGCTCGCCGGGTGCACTGTGGGAGGGACTTCAGTCCCGACGCATTGCGCCATCGGCGAGCACCCGCCGCTGCATTTCGTCCAGGTACTCGTCCAGCTCCTGCACCGAGGTGAAGATCTCGTTCAACGGCACGGCCTTGACCACGTCGAACACCTTGCGGATCTGCGGCTGCGGGTTCACCACCAGCACCCGGCCCTCGCGCGCGGCCAGCACCTTGCGCGCCTTGAAGATCGAGCGGATGCCGGCGCTGCTGATGTAGTCCAGGTGCGACAAGTCCAGCACCAACGTGGTGATCGGCGTGGCCAGCAGCGGCGCCAGCGCCTCGTCCAGGGCCTGGTAGGTGTGCGTGTCCAGGCGCCCGCTCAGGGTGAGGCGTTGGCGCTTGTCCTGCGCCGGGTCGATCTGCAGGCTCAACGTGGTCATGCGGGCGACTCCTGAAGAGGGGGATCGGCAGGTTGCAGCAACACGATGCGCACCACATTACGGCCGGCGTCGTGGCGGTAGTCCAGGCGATCGGCCAGTTGCTGCACCAGGTGCAGGCCAAGGCCGCCGATCGGGCGTTCGGCGATGTCCGCGTCCAGGTCCGGCACCGGCGCATCGCGCGGGTCGAAGGCCGGGCCGCTGTCGTGGAATTCCAGCACCAGCGCGTCGGGCTGCAGGTGCACGATCACGTCCACCGGCAGCGGGGCGCGGCGCAGGTGGCCGTGCTCCAGCGTGTTGCAGGCCAGTTCCTCGACGATCAGCCGGGTGCGGCTGACCTGTTCGCCACTCACGCCGTGGCGCCGCAGCGCCGCCTCCACGCTGTCGCTCAACTGCGCCAGTGCGTCGATTGCCGGTTCCATCTGCCATCGCAGCATCATCGCGTCGCCTCCCGTGCCGGATCCTGGCGCAGCCGGATCGCCAGGAGCGTAATGTCGTCGGACTGCGGTGCCGGCGCGGTGAACGCCTGCACGTCGGCCAGCACCGCCGCGCACTGCGCCTGCGCGTCGGCGCCGGGCTGCAGCGCCGCCAGCAGCCGCGCCTCGCCATAGGGCCGGTCCTGCGCATCCATCGCCTCGGTGATGCCGTCGGTGTAGCTGAGCAGGGTGGCGCCGGCGGCCAGCCGCCCGTGCACCACCGGGTAGCGCGATTGCGGCTCCAACCCCAGCGGCGGGCCGGATTCCAGCGGCAGCAGCTCTGCGCGTCCATCGGCGCCGAGCAGCAGCGGCGGCTCGTGGCCGGCGCTGGACAGCCAG
>NZ_AQOK01000147.1:0-9355 GCF_000364645.1 Xanthomonas sp. SHU 308
TCGCCGCGCCATCGGCGGTGTCGTCGCTGGCGAGCAAGGCGTCCACGTCCAGGTCCATGCCGCGCAGCGCTTCGCCGAGTTCGCCGGCCACGCGCTGCATGGCCAGATACTCGCGCAGATGCTGCGGCGAGGCGGTCAGCCAGTCCAGCAACTGCTGCTCCTGTTTCGCGTCCAGCGGCTGCATGCGTTGCACCGCATGCCAGTGCGCGGCATCGGCGATGGCACTGCGCGAAGAGAACGTACTGTCGTTCACCAGCGGTCTCCGCTGTCGGCCAGCGCGCGGCGGCAGGCCGACAGCCCGCGCACCACGTGCTTCTTGACCATGTGCGGCGATACGCCCATGCGTTCGGCGATCTGCTTGTAGCTCAGCCCGTCGCGGTACTGCATCACCAGCACCGCGCGGGTGCGCGCGGGCAGTTCGGCGAGCAGGGCCTGCAGGTGCTGCTGGCGCTGCCGCCGGTGTGCGCTGTCTTCCACGTCGTCTCCCGCCGCCAGCAATTGCGAGAACTGCTCCATCTCGTCGATGCGCAGCGGCGCCTGGCGGCGACGCGCGGCCTGTTCGCGCGCCAGGTTCTGCGCGACGGTGTACAGATAGGCTTCGGGATTGGCGATGGCCTCGCCCTGCTGCCGATGCGCGCGCAGCAACCGCAGATAGGTTTCCTGCACCATGTCCTCGGCGTCTTCGCGTGCGCCGCGGCGCACGAAGAAGCCGCGCAGCACCGGGCCGTGTTCCGCGAACATGCGCGCCCATGCGCGTTTGGGGTGAGCCGCCACCGAGCCTGCCTTGTCCCTGGGGTGCGGGGCAGGCTAGAAGCTGCAGATGACGGTTCGGTGACGTGGGGGCGGTGCGTGCGGAGCAAGGCGGTGTTCGCCACTTCCTGCGGGAGTCGCCTGTCATGCAGCCGCGACGCGCGGCGTGGTCTGCGTTCCGATGGCGCAATGCGTCGGGACTGAAGTTCCTCCCACAGTGCGCACGGCGGGCTCGCCGCCGCTCCTGCGAAGGCAAGGTGGATGCATCTTGCCGCGACCGCTAATGCGAATCGCGCGCCACCGCGTCGCCGCTGCCGCCCACCAGGAAATCCAGGTCGGCGCCCAGGTGCGCCTGTTGCACGTGCTCCACGTAGAGCTTGCTCCAGCCGCGCGGCGGCGCCGGCGGCGGGGTCCATTCGCTGCGCCGGCGCAGCAGTTCCTCGTCGCTGACTTCCAGGTGCAACGCGCGGCCGGGGACGTCGAGTTCGATGATGTCGCCGTCGCGCACCAGCGCCAGGGTGCCGCCGGCGGCGGCCTCCGGCGAGGCGTGCAGCACCACGGTGCCGTAGGCGGTGCCGCTCATGCGCGCATCGGAGATGCGCACCATGTCGGTGACGCCGGCGCGCAGCAGCTTCGGCGGCAACGGCATGTTGCCGACCTCGGCCATGCCCGGGTAGCCGCGCGGGCCGCAGTGCTTGAGCACCATGATGCAGTCGGCGTCGATGTCCAGCGCCTCGTCGTCGATGCGCGCCTTGAAGTCCTCGATGCTCTCGAACACCACCGCGCGCCCGCGGTGCCGCAACAGGTGCGGCGAGGCGGCCGACGGCTTGATCACCGCACCGTCCGGCGCCAGGTTGCCGCGCAACACGGCGATGCCGGCCTCCGCGCGCACCGGCGCGTCCAGCGGGTGGATCACCTCGCGGTTCCAGCACGGCGCCTGCGCCACGTTCTCGCCCAGGCTGCGACCGTTGACGGTGCGCGCGTCCAGCGCCAGTTCGCTGCCGAGTTCGCGCATCACCGCCGGCAGCCCGCCGGCATAGTAGAAGTCTTCCATCAGGTACTGGCCGGACGGTTTGAGATTGACCAGGCACGGCAGCCGCGAGCCCAGCCGGTCCCAGTCGTCCAGTTGCAGCGGCACGCCCACGCGGCCGGCCAGGGCGAGCAGGTGCAGCACCGCGTTGGTGGAGCCGCCGATCGCCGCATTGACCTTGATCGCGTTGGCGAAGGCGTCGGCGCTGAGGATCTGCGACATGCGCAGATCCTCTTCCACCATCTGCACGATGCGCCGGCCGCTGAGCCGCGCCAGCCGCGCGCGGCGCGCGTCCACCGCCGGGATCGCCGCGTTCTCCGGCAGCGACATGCCCAGCGCCTCGACCATGCTGGCCATGGTCGAGGCGGTGCCCATGGTCATGCAGCTGCCCTTGGAGCGCTGCATGCAGGCCTCGGCCTCGACGAAGTCGTCCTGGCTCAGGGTGCCGGCGCGGACCATCTCCGACATCTCGATCACGCCGGTGCCCGAGCCCAGCGGCTGCCCGCGCCAGTTGCCCGACAGCGACGGCCCGCCGGACACGCCGATGGTCGGCAGGTCCACGCTGGCCGCGCCCATCAGCAAGGACGGGGTGGTCTTGTCGCAGCCCATCAGCAGCACCACGCCATCCAGCGGATTGGCGCGGATCGATTCCTCCACGTCCATGCTGGCGAGGTTGCGGAACAGCATCGCGGTGGGGCGCATCTGCGTCTCGCCCAGCGACATCACCGGGAACTCCAGCGGGAACCCGCCGGCCTCGTACACGCCCTTTTTGACGTGTTCGGCCAGTTCGCGCAGGTGGCCGTTGCACGGTGTCAGTTCCGACCAGGTGTTGCAGATGCCGATCACCGGGCGGCCATCGAACATGTCGTGCGGATGGCCGGCGCTCTTGAGCCAGCTGCGGTAGTAGAAGCCCTGCTTGCCTTCGCGCCCGAACCACGCCTGGCTGCGGCGCGGCGGTTTGCTGGGTGAGCCCATGTCGGCGGATTCCTCGAGTCCAGGACGCCGGGATCCGCCTTGTGCGCAAGCCGCCCCCGGATGCTTTACGCCGGGGATGCTAGCGGGCATATTGATACGTGAAAAATAGCAAATATCTCCAAATGGATATTTGTTTTCATATATCGAAATCCTATCCACCTAGAGCGAAACGGCATGGACAACTCGGCAAGCGCAGCGCCTTCCTCCCTCGGCAACGCAACCTACGGCAGCCTGCGCGGGCGCCGCGTCTTCATCACCGGCGGCGGTTCCGGCATCGGCGCCGCGCTGGTCGAGGCCTTCGCCGCGCAGGGCGCGCAGGTGGCCTTCGTCGACGTCGCAGACGAGGCCAGCGCCGCGCTGGCCGAGCGGCTGGCCGCGTCCGGCCTGACCGCGCCGTGGTGGCGTCGCTGCGACGTCACCGACGTGGCCGCGCTGCAGGCGGCGATCGGCGACGCGGCGGCCGAACTGGGCGACTTCCACGTGCTGCTCAACAACGTCGGCAGCGACGACCGCCATGCGCTGGAGGCGGTGACCCCGGAGTACTGGGAGCGCTGCGTGTCGATCAACCAGCGTGCGGCGTTCTTCGCCATCCAGGCGGTGGTGCCGGGCATGCAGCGGCTGGGCGGCGGTTCCATCGTCAACCTCGGCTCCACCGGCTGGCAGAGCAAGACCGGCGGCTACCCGGTGTACGCCACCGCCAAGTCCTCGGTGAACGGCCTGACCCGCGGCCTGGCCCGCGACCTGGGCGCGGCGCGGATCCGCATCAACGTGCTGACCCCGGGCTGGGTGATGACCGAACGCCAGGTCACCCTGTGGCTGGACGAGGCCGGCGAGCGCGAACTGGCGCGCAACCAGTGCCTGCCGGACAAGGTGATGCCCGAGGACATCGCGCGCATGGCGCTGTTCCTGGCCTCGGACGAGGCGCGCGCGATCACCGCGCAGGAGTTCGTGGTGGATGGCGGCTGGACCTGAGCGCGGTCGCGCGGCCGGGCGTCGCGGGGGCACCGGTTCGGGCAGGGCAACAGCGGAGGCGGTATCCGGCTTCGCTCGTCGGGGCTGAAGCCCCTCCCACAAACAGCCGGGCGCTGCTGCTGGGCGGCGCGTTGTGGGAGGGACTTCAGTCCCGACGCGATCAGCCGTCCGCAGGCAGCGACGGCGGGGTCGCCGTCACGGCGACGCCGTACACCGTGGCCGCCGCCTCCTGCAGCGCCTGCAGCACGATCCGCGCGCCGGGCGACAGCAGCCAGTCGCGGCGGGTGATCAGGCCGAAGGCGTCCATGCGGCAGGACAGCGCCACCGGCACGATCGCGACGCTGCCGTGGTCGGCGAAATGCCGGGCCACGTCCTCCGGTACCACCGCCAGCGCGTCGCCATGCCGCAGCAACTGCGGCAGCACCACCAGCGCCGAGGTCTCGATCACCCGCTTGGGCGCCTCCAGCCCGGCGTTCTGGAACATCAGTTCGAAGCGGTGGCGCAGCACGCTGCCGTCCGGCGGCACGATCCACGGCGCCTCGGCCAGCACCGCCAGCGTCGGCGCCGGCGCCGCCAGCAGCGGATGGCCGGGGCGGGCGATGGCGCAGACCTTTTCCTCGGCCAGCGCCTGGTAGTGCAGGTGGCGCTTGTCGTGCCGCGCGAACAGACGTGCCACCACGATGTCCAGTTTGTTTTGCGCCAGTTGCTCCAGCAGCACGTCGCTGCCGTCCACGCGCAGGCTCACCCGCAGCAGCGGATGCTGCGCGCCGACCTGGGCCAGCGCGGACGGCAGCAGGCTCATCGCCGGCCCGGCGATCGCGCCGACGGCGACGCTGCCGGCATAGCCGGCCTTCAGCGCCTCGATCTCGGCGCCGGCCTCGCCGAGGCTGGCCAGGGCGATGCGCGCGTGGCGGATCATCGCCTCGCCGTACCAGGTGGCGCGCATGCCGCGCGGCAGGCGCTCGAACAGCGGCACCGCCAGCATGTCCTCCAGGTCCTTGAGCAGCTTGGAGGCGGCCGGCTGCGACATGTTCAAGGTCTCGGCGGCGCGGTGGATGTTGCCTTCCTCCTCGATCGCCAGCAGCAGCATCAATTGCCGGGTCTTCAGGCGGGCGCGGACGAACCAGGGCGGGGCGGCAGGCATGGCGCTCACAGAGATACGAATGTTCGTATACGTTAAGCCAAAACCGATATTTGTTGCATATAGGTCGTCCGGCCAGAATAGGTCGGGCGCATCGCGCCGCGCGTGTCCCGCGCCGCCCGCTGCGCGTCCGCATTCCGACAGGCGACCGATGCATGCGATTGATCCAGTTGCTCGATGACGCCGGCACGCCCGGCGTCGGTGTGGTGGAAGACGATGGCCGCCAGGTGCGGCTGCTGCGCGAGGTGGCGTCCACCTATGCGCTGGCCAACGCGGCGCTGGCCGCCGGCAACAGCCTGGAGGCGCAGGCGCAGCAGCTGCGCGGCGAGCGCGTGCTCGACTACGCCGCGCTGCTGGCCGCCGGTCGCGTGCTGCCGCCGCTGACCCATCCGGACCCGGCGCATTGCCGCGTCACCGGCACCGGCCTGACCCACCTGGGCAGCGCCGCCACCCGCGATGCCATGCACCAGAACCTGCAGCAGCAGGCGGCACAGGGCACGCTCACCGATTCGATGAAGATCTTCCAGCTCGGCGTGGACGGCGGCATCCCGCGCGACGGCCAGCCCGGCGCGCAGCCGGAATGGTTCTACAAGGGCGACGGCAGCAGCCTGGTCGCGCCGGGCGCGCCGCTGCCGTCGCCGGACTTCGCCCTGGATGGCGGCGAGGAGCCGGAACTGGTCGGGCTGTACGTCATCGGCGCCGACGGTGTGCCGTACCGGCTCGGCTTCGCGCTGGGCAACGAGTTCTCCGACCACGTCACCGAGCGCCAGAACTACCTGTACCTGGCCCATTCCAAGCTGCGCGCCTGCGCGGTCGGCCCGGAACTGCGCTGCGGCGCGTTGCCGCGCGACCTGCGCGGCCACAGCCGCATCCGCCGCGGCGATGCGGTGATCTGGGAGAAGCCCTTCGTCACCGGCGAGGCCAACATGTGCCATTCGCTGGCCAATCTCGAATACCACCATTTCAAGTACGCCGCGCACCGCGTGCCTGGCGACGTGCACCTGCATTTCTTCGGTACCGCCACGCTGAGCTTCGCCGATGGCGTGCAGGCGCAGCCCGGCGACCGCTTCGAGATCGAACTGGCCGAGTTCGGCGCGGCGCTGGTCAATCCCTTGCAGCGCGTCGACAGCGGATTCGCCCTGGGCGGCGTGCGCGCGCTGTAGAACCGCACGGAGGTAGGCATGACCCGACGTTTCCAGAGCTACATCGACGGCCGCTGGGTGGCCGGCGACGACCTCGCCCCAGACGAGAATCCGTCCGACCTGTCGGCACCGGTCGGCGAAGCCGGCAGCCTCGACGCGGCCGCGGTGCGCGAGGCGATCGCCGCGGCCAACGCGGCGCAGTCGGCGTGGGCCGCGAGCACCCCGCAGCAGCGCGCCGACGCGCTGGACGCGGTCGGCAGCGAGATCCTGGCGCGCAAGCAGGAACTGGGCGCGCTGCTGGCCTCGGAAGAGGGCAAGACCCTGCCGGAGAGCATCGGCGAGGCGGCGCGCGCCGGGCAGATCTTCAAGTTCTTCGCCGGTGAGGCGCTGCGCATTCCCGGCGAGACGCTGGCCTCCACCCGGCCCGGGGTCAACGTCGAGATCACCCGCGAGCCGGTCGGCACGGTCGGCATCATCGCGCCGTGGAATTTTCCGCTGGCGATCCCGGCGTGGAAGATCGCGCCGGCGCTGGCCTACGGCAACACCGTGGTGTTCAAGCCGGCGGAGATCGTGCCCGGCTGCGCCTGGGCGCTGGCCGAGATCCTCAGCCGCGCCGGCCTGCCAAACGGCGCGTTCAACCTGGTGCTCGGCAGCGGCAGCACGGTCGGCCAGGCGCTGGTCGCCGAGCGCGGCATCGATGCGCTGAGCTTCACCGGCTCGGTGCCGACCGGCAACCGTCTGCTCAAGCAGGCCGCCGAGCGCGGGCTGAAGATCCAGCTGGAGATGGGCGGCAAGAATCCGCTGGTGGTGCTGGCCGATGCCGACCTGGACCTGGCAGCGGAGATCGCGGTCAACGGCGCCTACTTCTCCACTGGACAGCGCTGCACCGCCTCGAGCCGGCTGATCGTCGAACGCGCGGTGCACGACGAGTTCGTCGCGCGGGTGCGCACCCGCCTGGCCGCGCTGAAGATCGGCCATGCGCTGGAGCCAGGTGTGGACATCGGCCCGGTCGCCAGCGCCAGCCAGTTCGCACAGGATCGCGACTACCTGCGCATCGCCCGCGAGGAAGGCGCGGAACTGCTCTACGGTGGCGAGGCGCTGGAGTGCGCGCACCGCGGCTACTACCTGCGCCCGGCGCTGGTGGCCGCGCAGCCGCAGCACCGCATCGCCCGCGAGGAGGTGTTCGGCCCGGTCGCCGCGGTGCTGGTGGCCGACGACTACGAACACGCGCTGGCCCTGGCCAACGACACCGAGTTCGGCCTGTGCGCCGGCATCGCCACGCGCTCGCTGAAGCACGCCACGCATTTCAAGCGGCACGCGCAGGCGGGCATGGTGATGGTCAACCTGCCCACCGCCGGCGTCGACCCGCACGTGCCGTTCGGCGGACGCAAGGCCTCCAGCTACGGCCCGCGCGAGCAGGGCCGCTATGCGGTGGAGTTCTACACCACGGTCAAGACGGCTTACACATCCGCACCATGAACTGATCGAATCAGCGCACGCCGGCCTGGGAGGGTGGGCGGCGCGTCGCGGCCTCCGGGCCCGTCCGCCGCCAGCGTGCATCAACGAGGAGGGGCTATGCACAAGCACACGTCGGGAATGCGGGCGCTGGGAATCGCGGCACTGCTGGGCATGGCGCTGGCCGCCTGTTCCGGCGGCGGCAAGGACGCGGGCAAGGCGCCCGGGCAACTCACCGTCGGCTTCAGCCAGGTCGGCGCCGAGAGCGAGTGGCGCACCGCCAACACCGCCTCGATCAAGCAGGCCGTCGCCGATGCCGGCATGAAGTTGAAGTTCTCCGATGCGCAGCAGAAGCAGGAGAACCAGATCAAGGCGCTGCGCTCGTTCATTGCCCAGCGCGTGGACGTGATCGCGTTTTCGCCGGTGGTGGAGTCGGGCTGGGAGACGGTGCTGCGCGAGGCCAAGGCCGCGAAGATCCCGGTGGTGCTGACCGACCGCGCGGTGAAGGTGTCCGACGACAGCCTGTACGTGACCTTGATCGGTTCGGATTTCGTCGAGGAAGGACGCAAGGCGGCGCGCTGGCTGGTCGAGCGCTCGCCGCTGAAGGACGGCGACAAGCCGGTGCGCATCGTCGAACTGCAGGGCACCGTCGGCTCGGCGCCGGCGATCGATCGCATGAAGGGCTTCAAGGAGATCCTGGCGGCGCATCCGCGCTTCCAGATCGTGCGCTCGCAGAGCGGCGACTTCACCCGCGCCAAGGGCAAGGAAGTGATGGAGGCGTTCCTGAAGTCGGAGGGGCGCAACATCGACGTGCTCTATGCGCACAACGACGACATGGCGATCGGGGCGATCCAGGCGATCGAGGAAGCCGGCCTGAAGCCGGGCAAGGACATCCTGGTGATCTCGGTGGACGGGGTGAAGGGCGCGTTCGAGGCGATGCAGGCCGGCAAGCTCAACGTCACCGTCGAATGCAATCCGCTGCTGGGCCCGCAACTGGTGCAGGCCATCCGCGACCTCAAGGCCGGCAAGCCGCTGCCCAAGCGCATCGTGGTGGAGGAGTCGGTGTACACCCAGGACCAGGCCGCGGCCGAACTGCCCAAGCGCAAGTACTGAGGCCGCGCGCATGCATCCGCTGGTGCTGGAGGCGCAGGGACTGAGCAAGGCCTACGCCGGCGTGGCCGCGCTGGAGGACGTGGCGCTGCGCCTGCGCGGCGGCGAGATCCACGCGTTGATGGGCCAGAACGGCGCCGGCAAGTCGACCCTGATCAAGCTGCTCACCGGCGTGACCGCCGCCGACGCCGGACGCATCGCGCTGGACGGCGCGGTGGTCGCGCCGGCGTCACCGCAGCAGGCGCAACGGCTCGGCATCAGCACCGTGTACCAGGAAGTGAACCTGTGCCCGAACCTGTCGGTGGCCGAGAACCTGTTCGCCGGCCGCTACCCGCTGCGCGGCTGGTTGCGGCGCATCGACTGGCGCCGGGTCGAGCGCGAGGCCGAGGCCGGCCTGCAGCGTTTGGGCATCGCCATCGACGTGCGCCGCGCGCTGGGCAGCTATCCGGTGGCGGTGCAGCAGATGGTGGCGATCGCGCGCGCGGTCGGCGTGTCGGCGCGGGTACTGATCCTCGACGAACCCACTTCCAGCCTCGACGAAGGCGAGGTGGCCGAACTGTTCCGGGTGATGCGCGCGCTGCGCGATGGCGGCATGGCGATCCTGTTCGTCACCCACTTCCTGGACCAGGTGTACGCGGTGGCCGACCGCATCAGCGTGCTGCGCAACGGCCGCCTGGTCGGCGAATACACGCCGGCGGAATTGCCGGCGCCGCAACTGGTCGCGGCGATGGTCGGGCGCGCGCTCGACCCGGCCAGCGCGGCGGCCGCCGCGGTGCGCGC
>NZ_AQOK01000148.1:0-5739 GCF_000364645.1 Xanthomonas sp. SHU 308
CACGTCCCCGACCCCGCGCGCGGCCAGCGCCAGCGCCGTGGCGCAGCCGGCCGTGCCGCCGCCGACGATGGCGACGGCGCAGCGGTCGTGCGCGCTCATCGGCGTGTCCCGTCCAGAGACGTCCATCTGCTCCCGAGGTGCGTGCTCATCACACCTTCGGATCGACCGGCATGTTCGCCATCGGCCACGGCGCCACGAACTCCTGGCCCGGATCGAACTGGCTCGCCACTTCGAGGAACAGCTCGGCCGGGTACGGCGGCTTGCCGGAAACCTGCGCGATCTGCGCGCCACTGATAACGAAGCCGACCTTGGACCAGTTGGCGACGAAGTCCGCGTACGCCTGGAAGCGTCCGGCCCTGGTCGGATACGGACTGTCGGTGCCTTCGCCACGCACCGAATAGACCTGCGGCCCCAGGTACCAGGTGTCGTCGTCGGGGTCGACCTGGCACAGCGCCGCCGGGTAGACCGCGAACGGCCGCTCGGCCGGCCACGACCAGAACAAGGTGTTGTTCGGATTGACGGTCTGCTGCCCCGGATTGGGATCGGGCAGATGGGTGGCGCAGGAGTTGTAGTCGGTGTGCCAGGGCACCGACATGAACTTGGACAGGTCGCCCGGCTCCACCAGGTGCTGCTGCAGCGGCACATAGCCGAAGCTCAGGAACGCGCTGCCCTGGTTCGCCTTGCTGTAGTCCAGCGGCGCCTGGTTGATGCGGAACGGCCCGCAATCCTGGGCCTTCCAGTCCTGCACGTAGAGGTTCACGTCGCGGATCGGGAACGACACCTCGATGCCCGGGCTGTAGCGTCCGCCGAGGCAGTTCTGCAGGGTGACGCGGTCCAGCGCTTCGCCAGGGCCCAGCACAGGTGCGCCGCCCTGCACGTAGTTCTTGCCGTGCCACTGGCTCAGCAGGAAGTACTGGGTGGAACTGACGCTGAGAAAGCTCTTCTGCGCATCGCCCAGCGACAGCGGCATCATCGGCGAGCCGGTCTCGGTGTCGGCGGCGGAGGCCGGGTCGCGGATCAGCGTCTTCAGGTTGGGAATCTTCGCGCTCGGATCGTCGGTGGGCTGGATCTGCCCGATCATGTCGTGGCCCTTGACCGCTCCCGACGGCAGATTGGTGTTCCAGCGCTGCAGCATCGCCGCGTGGAAGATCGGCTGGATGTCGTCGCTGAAGGATGGCTGGTAGGTCGCGACGAACGCGTTGTTGGCATACAGCGACGGCACCAGGCCCAGTGCGCGCACCCACACGTCGTAGACGTCGTCCCAGGTGGACACCACGTTGCGGGTCTGCGGCGCATAGCCCGGATCGCCGGTGACGTACCACGCACCCTGCACGCTGGCGGTGGATCCGTCGTTGAAGATCAGCACGGCATTGACCGGGCCATCGGCCGCGTCGTCGTACCACAGGCCGTTCTCGGTCGCGTCCTCCAGCGGCGGATAACTGCCATCGGCCCCGATCACCGCCGAGGTGCGGGCGAAGCCGCCGGCCACGATCAGCGCGCCGTTGGCCTCCACGCGCATGTCGCCCAACGAATCGAGCTTGCCGAGCGGTTCGTGCAGCGTATGGAACATCGAGGGGAAGCTGACCGGATAGTCTGGCTGCTGCTGGATCGTGCCGCTGGCATCGGCGTAGCTGGCGGTGCTGGTCATGTCGAAGGCGACCACGCTGCTGCCCGCGGCGGCGGCGCTGAGCGCGCGCGGTCCTGCATCGATCACCAACTGCCGCAACCGTGTCGGATCGTTGGGATCGCTGGGATTTGCGGCATCGGGATAGTTCGGGTTGCGCAGTTCCAGCAGCCCGGGCTCCTCGTAGGCGCCGATGCCGCGAAACTGGCCGCCCTGGCTCACCGTCGAATAGTTGTTGAGCTTCTTGTTGGCCAGATGCACGGTCCACACGATGTCCTTGACCGTCTTGCCGTCGATCGAGCTGCCGACGTCCACGCGCACGCCGCCGCCGTTGGGATACGTGCCGGAACTGCCGCTGGGGTAGGCGTAGATGTGGAAGCGCGCGGCCTGGCGCTTAACGTTGCCGGCGGCGTCGCGGAACTGCTCGGCGGTGATCGGCGTGGACTCGGTGCCGGGCTGCACCGGCAGCCCGCCCATCAGCCCGTCGGCACCGCGGGTGCCGGCCGCGGTCACCGGTGCGAGATAGAACTCCTGGCTGTCGCCAACGCGGCCGATGCCGATTGCCGGATGCACGCGAAACACGTTGCTGGTCATGGTGACTTGCTCCTGATCCGGATGAGAGGGGCGCGCCTCAGCGCGGCGTGGCCGGCCGCGCCGCCGGTGGGGCCTTCTGCGGCAACTGCGCCTGGAAGTAGTCGTTGATCACCACATGGCTGATGTTGACGTTCAGCCCCGGCAACGACTGCGCGCGCGGATCGGGCGAAATCACCTGGGTGGTGTTGTGGCAGGCGAAGCAGTTGTTCTGCGTGCTCTGCACCTGGGTGAAGGTCTCGATGGTGGAATTGGACAGCTTGATCGAGCCGGTGAGCAGCGGCGGCGCACCTTCGGGTGTCGGCGAGGGAATGCATTCCAGGGCCGAACCCGGCTGGAACGTGCAGTTGGGCGCCAACGCATCCTTGGCCACGAACCAGATCGCGCCGACCTCGAAGTAGTTCTTCCACACGTCGTTCAACTGGCTCTGCACCGAGGTGTTCATCGACTGGATGTTGGCGATGTTGCAGTCCTGGCCGCTCGGGCACGGCTTCTGCCCGCCGTACGGCACCATGCGGCAGACCTGGGTCACCGGACTCAGGGTCTGCGTCTGCGCGTTCAAGGTCAGCGCACCGGCACCGGCGGCGTTGACGTTGCACTGTTCGATCGGGGTACCGGCCTTGTAAAAGGTCCAGTCCTTGTCGGAGACGGGCTGGCCCGGATCGAGCGAGGTGTCCACGTCCGGCGCATTTTCGCGGTGCTCGAACGTGGCCCAGATCATCTCCGGATGGCCGGCGACCGTGCCGCCGATGTGGAAGCCGACCAGCGCCACGGTCTGGGTTTCGGTGTCGCCGGTGGCGATGATCTTGCCCTTGCGCATGCCCAGCTTGGCGATCTGCGCCTGGCGGGTATAGAACGTGGATACGTCCTCGCCCGGCTGCACCACTTTCCACGCCGCCTTCAGGGTCATGCTGCCGACCGGAAATGCCACCTTCGGATCGAAGGCACGCAACGCCTTCGGATTCTGCAGGTGATTGCTGGCGATGAACTGGCCGAACACGTCGTTGGAATGGATCGAGTAATAGACCGCGCGCCCATGCCGATCCACCAGCACGCCGTCCGGGCCCGCCTGATCGATCAGTTCGACGGTGCGCGCCTGCTGCGAGCGGCCGATCAACGGATCGAGGACGCCGTCGGCAACGCCGCCGATGCCATCGCTGGACATGCTCAGGAAGCGCGGCTGCCCGCCCACATCCTGGGTCAGCCACAGGAACGTATTCCACGACCACTGATGGAACTCGCAATTGCTGCTGGACGCGAAGCCCGCCGAATCCGGCGCCGGCGTTTGCGCATGCGGGAACCACGACGGCGCCGGCGGCCCCGGCGGCGTGCAGGCCGCTGCGCTCGGCGCGGGCCCCGATCCGGATCCCGCCACGGGCGTGGGTATCGGCGTGACCGTCCCGCCACCGCTGCCGGGCTTCGATCCCGACCCAGGATTCACGGCAGAGCACGCCGCGACCACCACACAGACCAATGCCGCGAATCCCATCGCACGTTTCATCGCACTGCCCCTCGTTCCGTGGAAAAGCTGTAAGCGCCGGCAGCCGTCACGGCGCGCCGGACAGGCAGCACCGCGCCGCCGCGCAGGCGCGGCGTCGAACATCGTGGTGAACGTCATGCAGGTGGGATCGCGCTCCCCGCGATCGCCTTGCGCCGTCCGTGCGCGCTCATCCTTTCTTCGACAGCAGCATGCGCTGCGTCACACTTGGACAGCAAGACTGTTTCGTAGACACCGCGGAGATTCCGTAGACAGTTGCCGTGCAGCGCGGCGGCTGTCGCGCGCAGCACGGCGCGACAATGCGTCGTTGGCCTGCAGGCAGTGCAGGCATGTCATGCATGAGTAGATGCGGTACGTGCAGATCGCGAGGCGTTCGCGCATCCGCGAGGAATACCTGCGTGCGGCGATGCGCACGTCGCCGATCGCGCGACGGCGACCGGCCGTGGACTCACACGCCCATGTAGCGCCCGGCGCGATGGTTGAACATCAGCACCAGGCTCAGCACCACCGCGCCGATCGCCGAGTACAGCACCTGCTGCGGCGCCAGCAGCCAGAACGCCACCGCCATCAGCGCCGCGTCGAAGCTCATCTGCACCTTGCCCGCGCTCCAGCCGCGGCTGCGCTGCAGGTACACCGCAAGGATCCCGACGCCGCCGAGGCTGGCGCGGTGGCGGATGAAGAACAGGATGCCGAGCCCGACCAGCGCGCCGCCGACCAGTGCCGAGAACAGCGGCGTCATCGTCGCCCATTGCGCCCAGCGCGGCAGCAGATCGGTGAGCAGGCCGCAGGCGGCGACCGCGACGAACGTCTTGAGCGTGAATTCCCAGCCCATGCGCCGCACCGCCAGCCAGTAGAACGGCAGGTTGACCAGCACGAACATCAGGCCGAAGTTCCAGCCCAGCGCGTAGTGCAACAGGAAGGCCACGCCGGCCATGCCGCCGATCATCAGCCCGCCATGGGCGAACACCGCCAGCCCCAGCGAGGCCACCAGGGTCGCCAGCAGCATGCCCTGCACGTCCTCGGCCACGCTGTGGCGCAGCGCGCGCGCATCCTGCGCGGTGCCGGCCGAATCCGGCGGCGGGGTCAGTGGTCCGGCGGTGACGACGGTGCCGTCGTCGGGCAACGGGTCCAGGTCCGGACGCAGATCGGAATCGGGAAGGCTCACGGGAGGGGGCACAGCGTGGGGGGCAGTATTAGACACCAGGCGAGGGGTGGTTGCATATGAAACTTTGAAGACTCGCAGCGGATCGTCCCTGCCGCGTGTCGACGCCGGATGCCGACCCTGTGGCCTCCCCGATTCCGCCTGGCGTTCGTGACCTATCGCTGCGGCAGATCGATGTCGATGGAGTGGCCGATGGTCACCGCCCTGATCATCGTGATCATCACCAGCAGCGCCAACGGCCCGGCGATCGCCAGCCACGCCCAGGTCCAGGCATTGAAGCGCTCGGCCGCGCTCTGCGGCAGGCCACGCGCCTGCTTGAACCGCGCCAGGCGCTGGTTGACCAGCAGGACCGGCATCCAGGTCAGCAGCGTCAACAGCGACAGCGCCGAGGGCCACACGCCGAGCAGGCTCAGGCAGACATAGGCCAACGCCGGCCCCAGCCAGCCGACCAGCGCGCCACGCTGCGCGCCGATGATGCGTTCCAGCCCGCGAAAGCAGGCGAATACCCAAAGCAGCGAGAACACCGAGCGCCACACCGGCGAGATGCGTCGTCGCCCGGACAGCAGGCGCAAGGCGCGCCAGTTGCGGTAGAACCAGTACAGCGCATACCAGCCGAAGCTGGTCGCGCACAGCAGCGCCAGCTTGGCCGCCGAGGGCGCGAACAGCGTGGACAGCGGGTCGGCGGGTGCCGCAGCGGCCGCGGTGTCAGGCAGCGCGGCGACCGGGGCGGCGTAGGGGTTGTCGGTTTGCATGGCTCGCATTCTGGCGCACCGTCCCCTCATCCGCCTCTTTGGGGCACCTTCTCCCGGTGGGAGAAGGAACAGCTAAAGCCCCTCTCCCACCGGGGCGACAGGGTGCGGCCTG
>NZ_AQOK01000149.1:0-16052 GCF_000364645.1 Xanthomonas sp. SHU 308
CCCTCTCCCGCCGGGAGAGGGGTTGGGGTGAGGGTACGACCGCCAGCCAAGCATCCTGTCCACACCCACACCCACACCCACACCCACACCCACACCCAGCGCAAATCAGCGTTCCGGTCGCGCCCCCTGCAAGCGACGCCGCGCGCCCCCATCTCGTCGGCATCGCCTGCAGGAACCCGCCTCACCATGATGCCGATCTCCATCCTCGACCTCGCGCCGGTCTGCGAAGGCAGCGACACCAGCGCCGCCTTCGCCAACATGCTGGACCTGGCCCAGCACGCCGAACGCTGGGGCTATCACCGCTACTGGCTGGCCGAGCACCACAACATGCCCGGCATCGCCAGCGCCGCCACCGCGGTGTTGATCGGGCACGTGGCCGGCGGCACCAGGCGCATCCGCGTCGGCGCCGGCGGCATCATGCTGCCCAACCATGCGCCGCTGCAGGTGGCCGAGCAGTTCGGCACGCTGGCCTCGCTGTATCCCGGTCGCATCGACCTGGGGCTGGGGCGCGCACCCGGCACCGACCAGGCCACGGCACGCGCGTTGCGCCGTTACTTCGACAGTGCCGACCAGTTCCCGCACGACGTGGCCGAACTGCTGCGCTATTTCGAGCCGGCAGTCGACGGACAACTGGTGCGCGCCGTGCCCGGTGCCGGCATCGAGGTGCCGGTGTGGCTGCTCGGCTCCAGCCTGTTCAGCGCGCGCCTGGCTGCGGCGATGGGCCTGCCGTTCGCCTTTGCCTCGCATTTCGCCCCGGACGCGATGGACGAGGCGCTGGCGGTGTATCGCCGCGAGTTCCGCGCTTCCACGCGCCTGCAGGCGCCATATGCGGTGCTGGCCCTGAACGTGGTGGCCGCCGCGTCCACGGCCGAGGCGCGGCGTCTGTTCACCACCCAACAGCAGAGCTTCGTCAACCTGCGCCGCGGCCGTCCAGGGCTGATTCCGCCGCCGATCGACGACATCGAGGCGTTCTGGGCGCCGCACGAGAAGCTGGGTGTGGAACGCGCACTGGCCTGCACAGTGCTGGGCGATGCCGACGCGGTCGCACAGGGGCTGTCCGACTTCGTCGCGCGGCACCGCCCGGACGAGTTGCTGCTGACTGCCAACATCCACGATCACGCGGCGCGCTTGCGCTCGTTCCAACTGGCGTCGGAGGCCTGGACGCAGGTCGCCGCGGCCGCGTGATGCGCGTATCTGCGCGGGTGTCTACACGCGCAGACGCGCGCGGGCGCTCGTTGCCATATTTGCGTTGATGGGCATCACACCGCGCACCGCTTTCACGATGTCTTGATTTTCCCGGGTATGTCATCGTTTCGCGTCGCGCATCAGCGTGGCGTTCGGCCTCGGGACACGGCCGTACAACTGACGCGAACAGGGGGATCGGCAATGAACGCACAGCATCCGATGGCGCCGGGGCACGAATGTGGACTGGAGGCGGCCTTGCAACAGATGAGCAAATGCCTGGAGCGCCTGCGCGCCCAGACGCAGGAACGCCCGGCCAAGGGTGCGTCCGTGCGGCCGTCGCACATGCGCAACGTGTTCGCCAGCGAGACGGAACTGTACCTGGTGAAGTAAGCGGGCAGCGGGCGCTCCACTGCCGCGCGCGCTCAGCGCAGCTTGTGCATCCACTCCCGGCCCAGGTCGACCACCTGGTCCGAGGCCAATCCCAGGCTCAGCGCCACGGCGATGCTGCCCAGCCACGACAGCAGCATCAGTCCGCCGTCCCGTTCCAGCAGCGCCAGCGCGAACAGCAACAGCATCGCGCCGAAGGCGTAGTTGGTGAACGGGATCGGCAGCGACAGCAGGATCCCCAGCACGATCAGCAGCAGCCCACTGAAGGCGCGCGCCGGCAGGGTATCGACCAGCGCCGGCAGGCGCGGCTTGAGCAGTCGGTCCAGGCGTCGCAGCCACGGCGCGATGCGGCCGACGAAGCGCTGCATGGTGCGGCGGCGCGGCCCGCGCTCGCCGATGAAGCGCGGCAGCCATGGCTTGCGCAGGCCGATCAGCATCTGCAGGCCGATCAGCGTCACCAGCGGCCCGCTGATGCCGCCGGCCAGGCCCGGCACCGGCAGGAACGCCGGCAGGATCGCCACGAACAGGAACACGCCGAACGCGCTCTGCTGCAGGTCGGCGAGGATCAGCCGCAGCCGCAGGTGTTCGTCCGGGTCGCCGAGGACGAAGGTGTCGAGCAGGGTGCGGATGCCCTCGGCGCTGTAGCCGTGGTCGCCCTCGTGCGGCGCACCGCCGGGTGCGTCACCCGGTGATGTCATCGCTGTTCTCGTCCTGCAGCCTGCGCAGCAGCAGCTTGTCCACGCGCGCGCCGTCCAGGTCGACGATCTCGATGCGCCAGCCGGCCCAGTCGAAGAACTCGCCGGCGTGCGGGATGCGCCCGAAGTAGTAGATGCACAGGCCGGCCAGGGTGTTGTAGTCGCCTTCCTCGGCGCTGGGCAGCTCGGCGCCGCCCAGCAGTTCGCGCAGGTCCTCGATCGCCAGCGAACCGTCGATCAGCAGCGAGCCGTCGGCGCGGGTCACCACCAGCGCGTCCTCGTCGGCGTTGTCGGCCGACTGCAGGCGCCCGACCACCGCGCCCATCAGGTCGCTGATCGTCACCAGGCCCTGGATCTCGCCGTACTCGTCCACCACCAGCGCCATCGATTGCTGCTCTTCGCGGAAGATCTCCAGCAGCTTCATCGCGTGGGTGGACTCGGACACGAACAAGGTGTCGCGCAGGCTCTGGAACAACTGGGTGGCGTCGCCGTCCATGCGCGTGACCAGCGATTTCACCTCCAGCACGCCGGCGATGTCCTGGTCGCTGCCGCGGTACACCGGGTAGCGCGAGAACTCGTGTTCGCGCATCACCTGCAGGTTGCGCTGCGGCTCGGCGTTGGCATCGAGCCAGGCGATGCGGTTGCGCGGGGTCATCAGGCTGTCTGCGGTGCGGTCGCCCAGGCGCATGACCCGGTTCATCATGTCGCGCTCGTGCGCGTCGATCACGCCGGCCTCGTGGCTCTCGGCCACCAGCATGCGGATTTCCTCTTCGGTCACCGAGGCCGACTCCTCCTTGCCCAGGCCGAGCAGGCGCAGCACCAGCCGGGTCGAGCGCGACAGCACCCAGACGAACGGCGCGGCGATCCGGGCCAGCCAGCCCATGGGGATGGCGACGACGCCGGCGATGACCTCCGAACGGGTCAGGGCGAGGCGCTTGGGCACCAGTTCGCCGAAGATCAGCGTCAGGAAGGTGATCAGCACGATCGCCAGGGTCTTGCCGATCAGCGCCGACCACGGCTGCGGATCGCCGAACAGGGTGAAGTTGGCCGCCAGCGCCGGGAACAGCGCCTGCAGCTTGGCCGCGATCGCCACGCCCATGGCTTCGCCGCCGAAGGTACCGGTGAGGATGCCGATGGCGGTGATGCCGATCTGCACGGTGGACAGGAAGTGCTCGGGGTTCTCGGCCAGCGCCAGGGCCTTGGCCGCGCGCGTGCTGGACTGGGCCATCTGTTTCAGCCGGCTCTTGCGCGAGGTCATCAGCGACATCTCGGACATCGCGAAGAAACCGTTGAGCAGGATGAGGGCTGCAACGATCAACAGTTCAAGCATGCGCGCGCTCCTTGGCGCCAAGGAAAGCGGGGACATGGGCGCCGTTGCGGCGCGGGGGAGGGGGTGTGGGGTGGTCGTCCATAGGGTGCGCCCGCGAAGGGCGCGGCGGCGATGGTAACAAACCCGGGCGGGGGCCGCGTCCACGCCGCGCCGACGTCGCCAGGGCCGGCCCGGGGCCGCGACTACCCGCAGGTGTCAGCAAACAGTCATAATTCCGCCCCAGTGCCGTCCTCCCCGCGACGGCGGGAAGCGCGTTGCATGTTTTCGTTGCAGACCATCTTCGGTTCCGGCAAGCAGTTCTACACCCTGCTCGACGAGGCGGCACAGGCCGCCTACGACAGCACCAAGGCCCTGCACGCGATGATGCGCGAGTCCGACCGGCAGCCGGCGCTGGACGGCTTCAAGCTGGCGCGCCTGCGCGAGCGCGCCGCGTCCGACAAGATCGGCCAGGCGCTGGTGGACAGCTTCATGACCCCGATCGAGCGCGAGGACATCGAGGCGCTGGGCTCGGCCCTGTACAAGATCCCCAAGCAGGTGGAGAAGTTCGCCGATCGCTATTCGCTGGCGATCCAGCACCTGGAGCACATCGATTTCGCGCCGCGCTCGGCGATGCTGGAGCAGGCCGCGGCGGTGGTGGTGGAGATGGTCCACGACCTGCGCCACATGAACCTGGACCGGATGAGCGCGCTCAACGACAAGCTGCGCTCGCTGGAGAACGAGGCCGACCGGCTGATGCTGGAGCTGTACCGCGACATCTACTCCGGGCGCCTGGACAACCTGCAGATGTTCCTGCTCAAGGAGTTCTTCGAAATCCTGGAGAAGGCCATCGACCGTTGCCGCGAGGCCGGCGTGGTGGTCTACCAGATCGTGCTGAAGAACTCCTGATGGACGCGCTGCAGAGTTGCTGCCTGCGCGGCCGTGGCGCCCTGCGCGCGCCGGCCGCCGCCGCGTGCGTGGAGGCGCGCCGATGCTGACCCTGGTCCTGATCGTGATCCTGGCGGCGCTGGTGTTCGAGTTCATCAACGGCTTCCACGACACCGCCAACTCGATCGCCACGGTGGTCGCCACCAAGGTGCTCAGCCCCGGCTGGGCGGTGATGCTGGCCGCGGCGATGAACCTGGTCGGCGCGCTGACCGGCACCGCCGTGGCGATGACCATCGCCTCCGGCCTGCTCAACACCGACGTGGTCGCGGTGACCCCGCAGGTGGTGCTGTGCGCGCTGCTCGGCGGCATCGTCTGGAACCTGATCACCTGGTGGAAGGGCCTGCCGTCCTCGTCCTCGCATGCGCTGATCGGCGGCCTGTGCGGCGCCGGCCTGGCCGCCGCGCACAACGACTGGGATGCGCTGATCTGGTCGCAGACCGTGGGCGACTGGGCCAAGAACAAGGGCCTGCTGTGGAAGGTGTTCGTGCCGATGGTCACCTCGCCGATCGCCGGCTTCCTGCTCGGCATCGCGGTGATGCTGTTGCTGTGGGCGGCGATCGCCGGCCTGGCCAAGCTGGGCGGTCCGCTCGGGCGGCTGGCGCGGCCGCGCTGGGTCAATGCCTTCTTCGGCAAGGCGCAGATCGCCTCGGCCGCGTACATGGGCTACGCGCACGGCCACAACGACGCGCAGAAGACCATGGGCATCATCGCCATGACCCTGATCGGCGCGCAGAGCACCGGCGCCCTGGACGACCTGCCGTCGTGGCTGGCGTTCCTGCATCCCGACGCCAGCCAGGGGCAGGGCATCGCCACCTGGATCGTGCTGACCTGCGCGGTGGTGATGGCCGCCGGCACCGCCTCCGGCGGCTGGAAGATCATCAAGACCCTGGGCCACAAGATGGTCAAGCTGCATCCGATCCACGGCTTCGCCGCGGAGACCAGCTCGGCCACGATCCTGACCCTGGCCGCGCATTTCGGCATGCCGGTGTCCACCACCCACAGCATCTCCACCGCGATCATGGGCGTGGGCTTCGCCAAGAACCCGCGCTCGCTGCGCTTCGGCGTCATCGAACGCATCGTCTGGGCCTGGATCCTGACGATCCCGGCCGCCGCCGGCGTGGCGTATCTGATTTTCCGGGGATTCGCCTTGGCTGGGTGGGTGTGAGGGAGCCGGGAATCGGGAGTGGGGAAACGGGAATCGTAAAAGCATAGATTTCCCGCGAACGGTGACGATGTCGCCCTCCGAAAGGAATCTGGATACGTCTTACGTCCTCTTGTCGCAACGAGTGTTGCCTGCGTGGCGACGTCGCGTAGCCAAGTGACTCCATCGCGATAGCACTCCCGAACCACGCAGGTCGGGGTATTGTCTCGACGAGTGGGGAACCGCTTTTGCGATTCCCCATTCCCAATTCCCCATTCCCATCAATTCGCCCGATACATCGCCATCACGTCCTGACGCAGCGCGCGCTGGCTGTCGGCGCGGTTATAGAACATGTGGCCGCCGGGGTAGTTCTTGACCTGCACGCGGGTCGGGTCGTTGCCCATCACCGGCATCTGGTCCACGGTCAGCACCGAGCCCATGAACGGGCACGACAGGTCGTTCCAGCCGTGCACGATCAGCACGCGCAGCTTCGGGTCGATCGCCACCGACTGGCGCAACTGCGTCACCGAACCCTTGCGCAGTTCGTCGTCCCAGTCCCACAGCCGGTTCACGTCGTAGTTCAGCGCCTCGTAGCGGGCGTCGACCTTCCAGCCGACCACGCGGGTCACGAAATCGACCATCGCGGTGGTGGTGGGGGCGATGATGCTGTCCAGCAGCGGGTCGTTGGCGCGCTGCTCGGGGGCGTTGGGGAACGGGTCGAAGGCGGTGACGTTGGAGTCGTAGCGGCTGCCCAGTTCGCCCTTGTCGCGGAACACCTCGCGCAGGTAGGCCTGGGTCTCCAGGCGGCCGCCGGCGCGGCGCACGAAGGCCGGGTCCAGGCCGGTCATCGCGGTCACCTGCTGGATCATCCGGGTGGTGCCGGCCGGGTCGGAGCGCCCGCGCAGCAGCGCGGTGACGTAGTCGCCGCGGGTGTAGTCGATCACCTGGCGCATCGCTTCCGGGGTCAGCTTGCCCTCGCGTTCCAGGCGTGCGGCGGTGATCGACGGCAGGGTCAGCATCCACGGCAGCGGCGAGACGTCGCCGTTGTCGTCCAGGGTCGGGTTCAGATACGGCGAGACCAGGACCACGCCGTTCATCGCCACGCCGAGCTTGGTCTGCAGGTAGTGGGTGATGCGCGGGCCGCGGAAGCCGCCGTAGCTTTCGCCGACCAGGTACTTGCGCGACTGCAGGCGCTGGTTCTTCAGCAGCCAGTCGTAGATGGTGCGCGAGAGGTACTCGATGTCGGCCTGCGGGTTGTAGAACTGCTTCTTGGCCTGCTCGTCGGGCACGCGCGAGCGGCTGAAGCCGGTGCCGACCGGGTCGATGAACACCAGGTCGGTGAAGTCCAGCCAGGTGCCGGGGTTGTCGCGCAGCTGCGCCGGCGCCGAGGCGCTGTCGCCCTCGCTGCCGAACGCCACCACCTTCGGCCCGATCGCGCCCAGGTTGAGGTACACCGAGGCCGCGCCGGGGCCGCCGTTGAGCGCGAAGGTGACCGGACGGTCCTTGCCGTCCATGGTGTAGGCGGTATAGACCACGTCGGCGACGACCTTGCCCTGCTTGTCCTTCACCGGCAGCGTGCCGACCTTGACCGTGTAGCGCAGGGTGCGGCCGTCGAGCTGGGTGGATTGGCTGGTCTGCGCGTCGGCCGGCAGCGGCACCGGTTCGGCGGCGGCGGGCTTGTCGCCCTTGTCGGCATTGCCCGCATCGGCATCGGCGGCCAGCGCCGCGGTCATCGGCATCGCCGCCAGCAGCACGGCCAGCAGCACGGAAGGGAAGGTCGGCACGGGCGGTCGCTCGCAGGAAGGGAGCCGGCATGCTAGGCCGCGGCGTCGGCGCGGCGGATGTGCACAAAGCCATGGTCGGTGGCGGGCGCCATGCCGGTTCATCGGCGCTGGCTACAATCGCCGGTCCGTCCCGTGTCCGGTCCGCTGCGCATGCCCGTCCTTCGTTCCCGCCTGCCGTTATGCCTGTTCCTGGCGGCATTGCTGGCCGGCTGCGCCAGCGTGCCATCGCCGCCGCCCGTGGCCGATTCGCCGGCGGCGCACGATCCGCATGCCCACGATCGCCAGCGCCTGTGGCGGCTGTTGAGCACGCGCTGCCTGCCGCAGGCGCGCGCCGGCGCCGATCCGGCCCCTTGCAGCGAAGTGCATGCCGAGCCAGGCCAACGCTATGCCTTGATGAAGGACCTGCGCGGCGACTACCAGTACCTGCTGATTCCGACGGTGCCGGTGAGCGGGATCGAAGATCCGCGCGCGCGTGCCGCCGGCGCGCCGAACTGGCTGGGCCTGGCCTGGCAGGCGCGCACCCGGGTCGAGCGGTTGTTGAACCGGCCGCTGCCGCGCGAACTGGCCAGCCTGACGATCAATCCGCCCTCGGCGCGTTCGCAGGACCAGTTGCATGTCCATATCGATTGCCTGGCGCCGCAGGTGCGCGACCAGTTGCAGGCGATGCAGGCGTCGATCGGCCCTACCTGGGCACCGTTGCCGCAGCCGCTGCACGGCCACGCCTATCGGGCGATGCGCGTGGAGGGCGAAGAACTGGATGCGAATCCGCTGACGCTGCTGGCGCGCAGCCTGCCGCCGCAGCAGAGCATGGTGCACCAGACCTTGGCGGTGGTCGGCGCGGAGTTCGATGGTCGCCCGGGCTTCGTGCTGCTGGCCGCCACGGCGCTTCCCGGCGATGGGGTCGGTGCGGAGGAACTGCAGGATCACGACTGTACCGGGGTGGTGCCGGCGGCGCCTGCGCGTGGTTGACGGCCCACGCGGCGTCAATGCCGCGCAGGCAACTGACGGCATCCGTCGGTCATGCGGCGCGCAGGCAGGGATGTTGTGGGAGGGACTTCAGTCCCGACGGCATGATGCCCCGGCATCTGCCTGCTTCGCGCGTCGCGAATGAAGTCGCTTCCACACGATGCTTTCGGGAGCAGTCACAACCCGCTAGTGCAAACCCGACACGGCTCTCGCCGAGCCGGCCGGGGAAGCGGCATCTGCACGGTCGTGCACGCGCTGACTGGAAGCGCCAGCGCGCGCACCCGGCCTCAGACCTCCAGCGACGCCAGGTCGCCCTTGGTCTCCAGCCACTGCTTGCGGTCGCCGGCGCGCTTCTTGGCCAGCAGCATGTCCATCAGCGAGCGGGTCTGGTCGCCGTCGTCCACGGTCAGCTGCACCAGGCGCCGGGTGTCCGGGTGGATGGTGGATTCGCGCAGCTGCTGCGGATTCATCTCGCCCAGGCCCTTGAAGCGGGTGACGCTGACCTGGCCCTTGATCTTCTCGCGTTCGATCTTGTCCAGCAGCGAGCGCTTCTCTTCCTCGTCCAGCGCGTAGAACACCTGCTTGCCCACGTCCACGCGGAACAGCGGCGGCATCGCCACGAACACGTGACCGGCGCGCACCAGGGCGGGGAAGTGGCGCAGGAACAGCGCGGTCAGCAGGGTCGCGATGTGCAGGCCGTCGGAGTCGGCGTCGGCCAGGATCACCACCTTGCCGTAGCGCAGGCCGTCGATCTCCTCCTTGCCCGGGTCGCAGCCGATCGCGATCGCCAGGTTGTGCACTTCCTCCGAGGCCAGCACGCTGCCGGAGGCCACTTCCCAGGTGTTGAGGATCTTGCCGCGCAGCGGCAGGATCGCCTGGAAATCCTTGTCGCGGGCCTGCTTGGCGCTGCCGCCCGCCGAGTCGCCCTCGACCAGGAACAGTTCGGTGCGCGAGAGGTCCTGGCTGATGCAGTCGGCCAGCTTGCCCGGCAGCGCCGGGCCCTGGGTGACCTTCTTGCGCACGATCTGCTTCTCGGTCTTCAGCCGCGCGCTGGCGCGGTCGATGGCGATCTGCGCGATGCGCGTGCCGGTCTCCACGTTCTGGTTCAGCCACAGACTGAAGGCATCGTGCGCGGCGCCTTCGATGAAACCGGCGGCCTGGCGCGAGGACAGGCGTTCCTTGGTCTGGCCGCTGAACTGCGGGTCGGTCATCTTCAGCGAGAGCACGAACGCCACGCGGTCCCACACGTCTTCCGGCGCCAGCTTGACGCCGCGCGGCAGCAGGTTGCGGAAATCGCAGAACTCGCGCAGCGCGTCGGTGAGGCCGCTGCGCAGGCCGTTGACGTGGGTGCCGTGCTGCGCGGTGGGGATCAGGTTGACGTAGCTTTCCTGCACCAGCTCGCCTTCCACCACCCAGGCCACCGCCCAGTCGACGATCTCGCGGTCCTTCTTCAGGCTGCCGACGAACAGTTCGGCCGGCAGCAGCTCGCGCTCGGCCAGCTCGCCGCGCAGGTAGTCGCGCAGGCCGTCCTCGAAGTACCAGGTGTCCTGCTCGCCGGTGGCTTCGTCGTGCAGCTTGACGGTCAGGCCGGGGCACAGCACCGCCTTGGCGCGCAGCAGGTGGCGCAACGCGCGCACCGCGAACTTCGGCGTGTCGAAGTACTTCGGATCCGGCCAGAAGCGCAGACGCGTGCCGGTGTTCTTCTTGCCGACGCTGCCGACGATCTCCAGCTTGGAGGCGGCGTGGCCGTCGGCGAAGGCCATGCGGTACTCGTTGCCTTCGCGCTTGATGAACAGCTCCACCCGATTGGACAGCGCATTGACCACGCTGACGCCGACGCCGTGCAGGCCGCCGCTGAAGGTGTAGTTGCGGTCGCTGAACTTGCCGCCGGCATGCAGCCGGGTGAGGATCAGTTCGACGCCGGAGATCTTCTCTTCCGGATGGATGTCCACCGGCATGCCGCGGCCGTCGTCGGACACCTCGCAACTGCCGTCCTTGTACAGCGTCACCTCGATGTGCCGGGCGTGGCCGGCCAGCGCCTCGTCCACGGCGTTGTCGATGACTTCCTGGGCCAGATGGTTCGGCCGTGCGGTGTCGGTGTACATGCCGGGCCGGCGCTTGACCGGGTCCAGGCCAGAGAGAACTTCGATGTCGGCGGCGTTGTAGCGGGTATTCATGCGTCTCAGCAGGTGGCGCGAAGCAGATCCGGAAGTGTGCGGTCTGCGGCGGTTTTTTGCACGTCGCCGGTGTTCAGGGCAGGTGCGGCGGCGTCGCGCTACGCTGGCCCTGGAAAAACCGCGACGTCGCCCACATCTTCGTCGCACGTCCCAAAGGAGTCCGCCATGAACGTTCGCAAGCTGTTGACCCTGGCCGCCCTGGCCGCCCTGGTCGCCGCCGCGGTGGCCGTGCCGGTCGCGATGGCCCAGGCGCAGAGCGCCGATCCGGCCGCCTCCGGTGCCGCCGCCTACGAGGCGCAGGTCGCCAAGGAAAAGGCCGAGGCCGACGCCAAGGCCAAGCGCCGCGCCGCCGCGGCCGCCGAGCACAAGGCCGGCAAGGATGCGGCCGCGCCGAAGAAGGAAGAGGAAGAGGAAGCGCGCAAGCCTTGAGTTTGCGCAGGGTTTCCTGCACACGACGCCCCGGTCGCCCGGGGCGTCGCTTTTTTATGGGGCGGCTGTTGCGCAAAAGCGCTTGGGCAAATCCGCTTCACCCGTTAAACTATGGCTTTCCGGGAGGCCTTTGAGCCATGACCCCCCTGATCTTCGTTACCGGCGGCGTAGTGTCCTCGCTTGGCAAGGGCATCGCGGCCGCTTCGCTTGCGTCCATTCTCGAAGCACGTGGCCTGTCGGTCACGATGATGAAGCTGGACCCCTACATCAACGTCGACCCGGGCACGATGAGCCCGTTCCAGCACGGCGAGGTGTACGTCACCGACGACGGCGCTGAGACCGACCTGGACCTGGGGCATTACGAGCGCTTCGTGCGCACGCGCCTGTCGCGCAAGAATTCGGTCACCACCGGGCGCATCTACGAGAACGTGATTCGCAAGGAGCGCCGCGGCGACTACCTCGGCGCCACCGTGCAGGTGATTCCGCACATCACCGACGAGATCCGTCGCTGCGTGGATGAAGCCACCGCCGGCTACGACGTGGCCCTGGTCGAGATCGGCGGCACCGTCGGCGACATCGAGTCGCTGCCGTTCCTGGAAGCGATCCGCCAGGTGCGCACCGAGCGCGGCGCCGAGAAGGCCATGTTCATGCACCTGACCCTGGTGCCGTACATCGCCGCGGCCGGCGAACTGAAGACCAAGCCGACCCAGCATTCGGTCAAGGAACTGCGCTCTATCGGCATCCAGCCGGACGTGCTGCTGTGCCGCTCGGAGCAGGCGATCCCGGATTCGGAGCGGCGCAAGATCGCGCTGTTCACCAACGTCTCCGAGCGCGCGGTGATCAGCGCCGCCGACATCGACGTGCTCTATGGCATGCCGCTGGAGTTGCACCGGCAGGGCCTGGACGAGATCGTCATCGACCAGTTCAAGCTGCGCGACAAGGTCGGCGCGGCCAACCTGTCGGAGTGGGAAGCCGTGGTCGACGCGATCAAGCATCCGCTCGACGAGGTCACCATCGCCGTGGTCGGCAAGTATGTCGACCATCAGGATGCATACAAGTCGGTCGGCGAGGCGCTCAAGCACGGCGGCCTGCGCCAGCGCACCAAGGTCAACCTGAAGTGGCTGGAAGCGCAGGACCTGGAAGGCAGCGACATGGCGGCCCTGGCCGACGTGGACGGCATCCTGGTGCCGGGCGGCTTCGGCGACCGCGGCTTCGAAGGCAAGGTGCTGACCTCGCGCTACGCCCGCCAGCACGGCGTGCCGTACTTCGGCATCTGCTACGGCATGCAGGCTGCGGTGGTCGACTATGCGCGGCATGTCGCCGGGCTGGACGCGGCCAACAGCACCGAGAACGACCGGCAGTCGCCGTACCCGGTGATCGGCCTGATCACCGAATGGCGTACCGCCACTGGCGATGTCGAGAAGCGCGACGAGAAGTCCGACCTCGGCGGCACCATGCGCCTGGGCCTGCAGGAGCAGCGGCTCAAGCCGGGCACGCTGGCGCGCGAGCTGTACGGCAAGGACGTGGTCGCCGAGCGCCATCGCCACCGCTACGAGTTCAACAACCGCTACCGCACCCAGCTCGAGGACGCCGGCCTGGTGATTGCCGCCAAGTCGATGGACGACACCCTGGTGGAGATGGTGGAGTTGCCGCGCGAGACGCATCCGTGGTTCCTGGCCTGCCAGGCGCATCCGGAATTCCTGTCCACGCCGCGCGACGGCCACCCGTTGTTCATTGGCTTCGTGCGCGCCGCGCGCGAGCGCAAGGCCGGCGGCAAGCTGCTCAAGGAAGCCAGGGCGTGACTGCGACCGGGCGCAGCAGCGAGAGCAGGGTCGCGCGCTGGTTCTTTGCGGCGGCGGTGCTGGTGTTTCCTGCGGCCTTGCTGGTCTATTTCTCCTGGCGCAGCAGCACCGGCTTGGCCGATAGCTATGGGATGGGGCTGATGTATTGCCTGATCGCGGCGGTGGGGCTAGCTGCGCCGCTGGCGCTGATCGGCGCACTCATCTGGGCTGCCGGCAGGTTCGGCGGCGGCTCCGTCCCTGCGCCCCTCCCGCGCCCCTCTGAACCTCCGGAAGGTAATCAATGAAGCTCTGTGGATTCGACGTCGGCCTGGACCGGCCGCTGTTCCTGATCGCCGGCCCGTGCGTGATCGAGTCGATGCAACTGCAGCTCGACGTCGCCGGCAGGCTCAAGGAGATCACCGGCCGGCTGGGCATCAACTTCATCTTCAAGTCCAGCTTCGACAAGGCCAACCGCACCTCCGGCACCAGCTTCCGCGGCCCCGGCCTGGAAGAAGGGCTGAAGGTGCTGGAGGCGGTGAAGACCCAGATCGGCGTGCCGGTGCTGACCGACGTGCACGAGTACACGCCGATGCACGAGGTGGCGGCGGTGGTGGACGTGCTGCAGACCCCGGCGTTTCTGGTGCGGCAGACCGATTTCATCAAGAACGTGTGCGCCGCCGGCAAGCCGGTCAACATCAAGAAGGGCCAGTTCCTGTCGCCGTGGGACATGAAGCCGGTGGTGGAGAAGGCCAAGTCCACCGGCAACGAGCAGATCATGGTCTGCGAGCGCGGCGCCAGTTTCGGCTATAACAACCTGGTCAGCGACATGCGCTCGCTGAGCGTGATGCGCGAGACCGGCTGCCCGGTGGTGTTCGATGCCACCCATTCGGTGCAGCTGCCGGGCGGGCAGGGCGGCAGTTCCGGTGGTCAGCGCGAGTTCGTGCCGGTGCTGGCGCGCGCGGCGGTGGCCGTGGGCGTGGCCGGCGTGTTCGCCGAGACCCATCCGGACCCGTCCAAGGCGCTGTCCGACGGTCCCAATGCGTGGCCGCTGGATCAGATGGAAGCCTTGCTGGAAACGCTGATGGAACTGGACGCGGTGACCAAGAAGCACGGCTTCTCGCGCTTCGCGTGAGGCGCGCGCCGCCGCCGCTGCGGCTGTGCCGATCCTGGCCGGGTGCGGGCTGCCGGGTGTTCGTCGCCTTCTCGGAGCCGCGGCGATGACCGCACCCGAGCGGGCCGGCGCCTGGCCTTGGGGGCTGTGTGCCTTGTTGTTGTCGTTGCTGGCGTGGGCGGCGCTGGTCGTGGCGCTGTTCGCCTTCTCCAGTGGGATTGGCACGCCCAGCCACGGCGATCATTTCCTGGCCATGCTGTTTTGGATGGTGATCGCCCTGCTGGTAGTGGCAGTGGCTGCGGTGGGCGCGACGATCGCCGCCGCGCTGAGTTGGACGCAGCGCCGCGGCCGCCTCCTGGCCGGCATCGCCGGCGGCCTGCTGCTGGCGATGCTGGTCTTGATCCTGCTCTTCCTCAGCGGAATCCCGCTGGGCCTGATGGGCGCCGGCTGAGGCGGGATTTGGCAAGGAACCGGCGGCCGGGGATAATCAGCCGGCATTCGTTTCCGCCCCCTCTTCCTACAGGTAACCGGCCCGCCCATGAGTACGATCCGCAGCATCCACGCCCGTGAAATCCTCGACAGCCGCGGCAATCCCACGCTGGAAGCCGATGTCATCCTGGAGGACGGTTCGTTCGGTCGTGCCGCGGTACCCTCGGGCGCGTCCACCGGCACCAAGGAAGCGGTCGAGCTGCGCGACGGCGACAAGACCCGCTACCTGGGCAAGGGCGTGCGCAAGGCGGTGGAGAACGTCAACACCACCATCGCCGGCGCGCTGAAGGGCTTCGACGCCGCCGACCAGCAGGGCCTGGACCGCCGCCTGATCGACCTGGACGGCACCGAGAACAAGGGCCGCCTGGGCGCCAATGCGCTGCTCGGCGTCTCGCTGGCCAACGCGCATGCCATTGCCGCCTCGCGCAAGCAGCCGCTGTGGCAGTCGCTGGCCGCGGGCAACACCGCCAACCTGGCGCTGCCGGTGCCGATGATGAACATCATCAACGGCGGCGCGCATGCCGACAACAACGTCGATTTCCAGGAGTTCATGGTGCTGCCGGTCGGCGCCGCCTCGTTCTCCGAGGCGCTGCGCGCCGGCACCGAGATCTTCCACGCGCTGAAGTCGGTGTTGAAGGGCCACGGCCTGTCCACAGCGGTCGGCGACGAGGGCGGCTTCGCCCCGGACTTCCGCAGCAACGTCGAAGCGCTGGACACCATCCTGGAAGCGATCGGCAAGGCCGGCTACACCGCCGGTGAGGACGTGCTGCTGGGCCTGGACGTGGCCTCGAGCGAGTTCTACGACAACGGCAAGTACCACCTGGTGGGCGAGGGCAAGCGCCTGACCAGCGAGCAGTTCGTCGACTTCCTCGCCGACTGGGCCGCGCAGTATCCGATCGTCAGCATCGAGGACGGCCTGGCCGAGGACGACTGGGCCGGCTGGAAGCTGCTCACCGACCGCGTCGGCAGCAAGGTGCAACTGGTCGGCGACGACCTGTTCGTGACCAACCCGAAGATCTTCAAGCAGGGCATCGAGTCCGGCACCGCCAACGCGATCCTGATCAAGGTCAACCAGATCGGCACCCTGACCGAGACCCTGGAAGCCATCGCCATGGCCGACAAGGCCGGCTACGCGGCCATCGTCTCGCACCGTTCCGGCGAGACCGAGGACACCACCATCGCCGACATCGCCGTGGCCACCACCGCCACCCAGATCAAGACCGGCTCGCTGTGCCGCAGTGATCGCGTGGCCAAGTACAACCAGCTGCTGCGCATCGAGGAAGCGCTCGGCAGCGCCGCGCGCTACGCCGGGCGCGACGCGTTCGTCTCGCTCAAGCGATAAGCCGTGCGCAACTGGCGCTGGCTGCTGCTGGTGCTGGCGGGACTGCTGGCGTGGCTGCAGTACCGTTTCTGGCTCGGCCCGGGCAATTCCGGCGAAGTGCTGGTGCTCGAAAGTCAGGTCGAGCACCAGAAGCGCGACAACGAAGGTCTGCAGCAACGCAACGCCGCGCTCGCCGCCGAGGTCAAGGACCTCAAGGACGGCGAGGCGGCGATCGAGGAGCGCGCGCGTAGCGAACTGGGCATGATCAAACCGGGCGAAAAGTTCTACCGCGTGGTCGAGAACGCGCCGGTGTCGACCGCGCCGGCCGGTAC
>NZ_AQOK01000150.1:0-3150 GCF_000364645.1 Xanthomonas sp. SHU 308
GGCTCTGGTCGGTGACGGTGCGGCTGTCGCCCAGCACCTCTAAAGCACTGCGCTACCCAAAACAGAGAAGACATCGATAGCAGCGTGAATGCACGAGCATTGAAAACTGGACTTTTCAGTCCTTCAAGACCTAAAGCAATCAAAACGAAGATAAATACACCAATTTATATTTTAATCAGCCACACTTGGATCTGTTTCTTGTACAGACACATTCCTAGTCTGCGACAGTTACATCAAATATGCCATCGCCATTCTTTATTTCGTAAGCATGTCTAATTGATCCATCTGGATAATATATGAGATAACGCCCCGTGGCGATCTCAGTATCCATAATGTAGTCCCCAATTACCACCTCTGTTTCTAGAGCAATAGAAATGCGAGATGCGAACTCGCCTAATGCTTTTCCAGATAAATCAACGCAAGAAATGCCATTAATTAATGTCTTGTAACCAATTCTAGAATATACAAACTCAAGCCCAACTGAAACCTCCTGTTCCTCCAGGGAAAGAGAAAAAAAGGACTCATATTCGACCGTGTATTTTACTCCCCTACCTATGCAGGCCGGTATCACGGCAGCCAAGTCCGTAAAAATGAATTTTTCTTTCAGGGAAATTTCAAAAAGGGAAATGCTCATTTCTTACTCCCAAATAGTTCAACAAGCTTTTCTTCAGAAAATTCATCAACTCCTTTGTTTCCAGATTTCAAAAGGGCCTCCAAACGCTTGAGTGCATTGTTTTGCAAACCGCCGCTTTTTATCATCTCTTTGTAAACCCCAAACTCTGCTTGCGATAATTGAATTAATCCTGGGCCGCTCTTAGGAAATACTGTAGAGCTTCCCGGATGAGTTCCGTACACGCGCCCAGATGAAGTTAAGACATCACCATTTTCAAGCAATTTCGCTTTACCTGCACTAATCTCATCAATATCAATCTGAAGATTTACGTCTCCCTTGGCGACAGTCTTAGCGACAGTACGATTTCCAGCGCCGAACCTAGTGTCCTCTGTTATCGTATTAACGCTGTGGGCATCTGACACTTTAACCGGATCCGAAGGAACAAACTTTACGTCGGACTTTAAAGCCTGCGTAAGTAGTTCTTCACTTCCATAGATCTCTCCTGCAGGCCCCTGGATAACATTTTCACCATCATTGCTTACTAGCCGACGGTATCCTTCGGGCAGCCCCCCTGTCTCATTCGCGGCGGCTCCTCCCGACTTCAACCTGCTATAGCCAGGAGGCACCTCAGGGAAGCCAGCCAAACCAGAGGTATCGATTTCATTGCCTCTGGGCACATCCACCACGCTGTTAGGGTTGGGCGCCTCTGGCTTCAACAACGGTACTTCAGTGAGTACATTTCCCGCAGTGCCGGTCGTTGCAGTCTCCTTCACCACCAAAGGCAGCACGGAATCAGAAGCGCCCTTGGTTGAATTCAACGCTTCCTTAATGATCGTGACAGCCTTGCCGGCAACGATTCCACCCAACTCACCGACCTTGGACAGCACCACGGCCCCGGCGACCGCACTGAGAGCGCCCTTCGCATCGCCCGTCGCCAGCTTGTGCGTTACATCCGCGACGAACCCGACATCGCCAGTGAAGGTCGTCCCGATGGCCCATGCGTCTCGGTTCAAGACGCCATGGACATAGTCATCGGTCCAGCCAGCATCCGTGCGGTTCAGCGCCTGCAGCAAGTGGCGCTGGTCATCCTGACTCGTTGCGGTGCGCAGCACTGCGCCGTACACCTGATCAAGCGCTGGTGTGCCACGCAAGGCGTCGGCGAACATCGAGTGATCGTTGTACTGGGCCCAGTCGGCGCCAAAGTCTGTGTAATTGCCCTTGGTCTGTGTGATTGATGACAGGAAACTTTGTGCATTTCCGTCCTGGGCGACTAGTCCCCCCATACCTAGGATGCTGTCCCAACGGCTGTCCGTTTGACGCATGGCCTGGACGATCAGGCGCTGCCGCGCGGCTTCCACCTGTTGTGGTGTGCATGCGTCGCCACATTCCATCGCTGCGAACGTGGCAGCATTGGCATTGATCTTCTTCAGCTCGTCCGGATGCAGCTGCCGGTTGAAGTTCTCTCCATCCACTGCAACGCCGGCGCCAGTCTCGCCGCCGGCGACACCGCCGACCAACGCGCTGACCAGGTTCTGCACAAGCTTCGATTCACCTTCGGTAAGCGGGCGCGCAAGTTCCGCGGCGCCTGCACCTAGCGCGCCTTGCATCGCATTTCCGCCACCAAGGCTCGCAGCGATCGCACCCGCGACGGCGTGCATCAGTGTCTTACCGGTTCAGCCGTCTTTCCAGAGATCGTTTTGCTCCTGGTACTCCGCCATGGTGGCTTTGGCAGTGTCCAGGTTCTGCTGGATTAGGGCGCGCTGCTCCGGAGTCAGATTGTCACGCTTCAATTGCCTTTCAGCGCCATCGGCAACGAGTGCGGCGTCCTTGTATTTGCTGGTCAGCGCGTCTCCAATCGCTCCAACCGTGCGGAAGCCAACCTCCCCCGCGACCTTGGCCATCTCCATTTGATCTTGGACTTTACGTTCGTCGAAGATCTGCTTCAGACCGGACTGCTGCAGCTCAGTCGCTTTACGATCCAGGTTTGCGACCGCCGAGTCGTCTTCGTTGCGAACTTCGATCGACCCTGCGGAGACGCTGCTCTTGGTGACGCTGGTGGTGCTGCCGTTCTGACCTCCAGCCAGACTCAGGGCGGCTCCAAGCGCTGCCTTCGTCGCACTGGACGCCATGTCCGAGCTGACTCCGACGCTGCTGGCTTTGTACTCCGCCTTGTTCTGCACGTCCTCGACAGTCAGGCTATTGGTGGTCAGGCGGTTTATCTCGGCATCGGCGGTGCTGGCGATGGCGCCACCGATCAGGTGCGTGTCGCCGCCAACGGCAACGTCAAACCCACCGTTACCAGCCTGGATTCCACTCTGCTCCTTGACGCTGGTGTAGCTGCTGTCGATCTTCTGCTGACTGTAATAGCCGCTGGCGTTGCCCCCGGTGCTATAGCCGTAGACCAATTGCACGCCTGCCTGCTGCTGCTTGCTCTTGTAGTCGTTGGTATCCTGCTCGCTCTGGATCAGCAGGTCGCCGCCGACCTTGGCCAGCACGGTGTCGCCGATCGCCTGCGCACCCTTGATCGTGGTGTCGTT
>NZ_AQOK01000151.1:0-5130 GCF_000364645.1 Xanthomonas sp. SHU 308
TCCTCCGGCCCGCCGCGGCCCGTGCCGCCGCTGTTCCCGCTTCGGCGGGCGGTGGCGCCGCAGGGCCGCGTGCTGCCCTGTCGGCATCGTGCCGGCGCTCTGCCGCGGCCCGCCGTCGCCCATCCCGGATCTGTCTTGAACGCCACTGCCCCCGTTTCTCCCGACGACCTGCCCCTGGCCGAGCGCCTGCGCATTGCCCTGGACCTGCTCGAGGCCATCGCCGCCGACCGACGCGTGCTCGATACCTTGCCGGAGGCCGAGCGAGTGCGCCTGCTGCAGGTGGTCGCCCAGGTCTTCAATCCCGAGCCCAAGGCGCGGCGCAAGCTGCTCAAGGAACAGGCGCGCGAGCGCCACCAGGAGAAGGTGCGCAAGGCCGAGGCACTGCTGGCGCAGACCGGCATCCGCGCGCTGCGGCGCAAACCGGTGTTCAGCACGCCCAACTATTTCCCGCCGCACACGCCGGAAGCGCTGATCCATGCGCAGGCCGTGGCGGAGGCGCCGGCGGCGCATTCGCCCGAGTTGCGCCACTGCTACGTGTGCAAGCAGAAGTACACCGAGCTGCATCACTTCTACGACCAGATGTGCCCGCCCTGCGCCGAGTTGAACTACGTCAAGCGCACCGAGACCGCGGACCTGCGCGGGCGCGTGGCGCTGCTCACCGGCGGCCGGGTCAAGATCGGCTACCAGGCCGGGCTCAAGCTGCTGCGTGCGGGTGCGGAGCTGATCGTGACCACGCGCTTCCCGCGCGACTCGGCCGCGCGCTACGCGGAGGAGCCGGATTTCGCTGAGTGGGGCCACCGCCTGCAGGTGTACGGGCTGGACCTGCGCCACACGCCCAGCGTCGAGGCGTTCTGCAGCGAACTGCTGGCGACTCGCAGCCGCCTGGATTTCATCGTCAACAATGCCTGCCAGACCGTGCGCCGGCCGCCGCAGTTCTACGCGCACATGCTGGCCGGCGAGACCGCCGCGCTGCACGACCTGCCCGAGCACGTGCGCCGGCTGGTGGGCCAGTACGAAGGCCTGCGCGGCCCTGATCTGCTGCCGGCTGGGGGCAACACGCAGATGGCCGGGGCGGGCCAGGGGCGCAGCGGTGCCGACGGCCTGCTGCGCGCCGCGGAGCTGTCGCAGGTGCCGCTGTTGGCCGACGACCTGCTCGCCCAGCAGCACCTGTTCCCGGAAGGACGCCTGGACCAGGACCTGCAACAGGTGGACCTGCGCGGGCGCAACTCCTGGCGCCTTCTGCTGGACGAAGTGTCCTCGGTGGAACTGCTGGAGACGCAACTGGTCAACGCGGTCGCGCCGTTCGTCCTCAACGCGCGGCTCAAGCCGCTGATGCTGCGCACGCCCGAGCGCGACAAGCACATCGTCAACGTGTCGGCGATGGAGGGGCAGTTCTACCGCAACTTCAAGACCACCCGGCATCCGCACACCAACATGGCCAAGGCCGCGTTGAACATGATGACCCGCACCTCGGCGGCCGATTACCAGAACGACGGCATCCACATGAACAGCGTGGATACCGGCTGGGTCACCGACGAGGATCCGGCCGAGATCGCCGCGCGCAAGGTGGAGGAGGAGCGCTTCCATCCGCCGCTGGACATCGTCGACGGCGCCGCGCGCATCGTCGATCCGATCATCCACGGCTTCAACACCGGCGAGCACGTGTGGGGCCAGTTCCTCAAGGACTACGCGCCGACGGATTGGTGAGAGACGGCGCGCGGGGGCGGGCTGCGCCAGCGCGCCCGCGTCCCTGTTCCGACGATCGCCGCGGCCATGCCGGCGGCGTTGTCGTGCTTTCGGATGTCAGTCGCCGGCGGCCGCACGCCGCATGGTGCCGCTGTAGCCCCAGGCGAATTGATGCCACTGATCGGTCGGGGGAACGTCGAGATTGTTCACCGTGCGCTGCCAGTAGACGATCATCTCGTCATTGGATGTCCGCGCAAGCGTGAACGACGACGACTCGACCCAGACGCCATCCTCATCGCGTCCCGAGGTGGTGCTGTAAATGAGCGCATGCGGGCCGGAATTGCGCATGCGGAACTGTCCCGGCTTCATTTCCCGCCACGCGCCACTGACCAGGTTGTAGACGCGCACGTGCCAGCGCGAAACCACGAAGCGAAAACGCATGGGAAAGCCTGCGCTATCCACGTAGTGCGGCGCGTCGAAGCCGTCGAGCACGCCTTCCCAGCTGCCTTGAAAGTCGAAGCTGGCATCGCTGGGGTGGGCCAGGACGGGGCGTGGCCGATACGAGTAGAGCGGCGCGGTGATGGTGGCGCAGGCGCTCGTCAGCAGACACAACGCAAGCGCAACGGCCCAGGGTCTACATGCTTTCATGGCACATGGCATCCGATTCGATCGGCCGGCAGCCGGTTCGACATGGTTGGTTCGTAAAAGGCGCATCCGGAGCGGAAAGATCGGACGATGCGCTCGAGGCTTGCCCAACGCCGCTCAACGGGATGGATCGGAGGTGGCGGTCGCTTCGCCTTGGTCGCGTTCGCGGCCCCAGAACTCCACCATGATGGTCATCATGGTCCACACGATCAGCGTCGGCTGCACCTTGTCCGGCAGCAGGGCCTGGCCCTTGAGCATCACGTCGATCACCTTCGGCAGTGCCAGCACCATCAGCAGGGTGTAGATCGCGTACGCCACCCGGTGCCGGCTGCTGGAAATGAACAGGATCGAGATGACCAGGCTGGCGAGGACGCCCAGGACCACACCGAACTGCCAGGCGTTGAGGCGCTCGGCGCCGGTGAGCACCAGGCCCAGGACGGCACCGAAGAACATGTTCAGGCCGTTGAGATTGGCCTGGTACTCGTCCCTGGTCATGCGGCCGAGGCCGACCTTGCCGACCACGTTCCATCCCTTGCGCATGCTCGCTCCCCTTCGCATTGCCGCATCCTGGCGTCGCCACGCCTTCCGCTGGCCGCACGCCTCCCCGCCGCCACTGTAGCGAAGATCGCGCGCGTTCGTCGCCTGCCCGCCGCGCGCCGCCGGCCGCCTTGCCACGGCGCGGGAACCGCCTGCGCTAGCCCAGGGTCTGCAATTCGCCGCGCGGGCCGTCTGGTGTCAGGTACAGATGCCCGATGCCGATCGGCAGGCGGAAACGGCGCGGCCCGGCGCTGCCGGGATTGAGGTAGAGCACGCCGTCGCGGGTCTCCAGCAAGGGCTTGTGCGAGTGGCCGCTGATCACCACGTCCACGCCATCGGCGACGCGCGCCAGGGTCTTCAGGTCGTGGCGCACGTGCAGGCGCACGCCGTCGATGTCCAGGTCCAGTGTCTCGGGCAGCGCCTGTGCCCATGGCGCGGTGTCGATGTTGCCGCGGATCGCGTGCAGCGGTGCCAGTTCCCGCAGTGCGTCGAGCACGTCCGGTTTGCCGATGTCGCCGGCATGCACGATGGCGGCGCAGCCGCGCAAGGCCGCCAGCGCCTCGGGGCGCAGCAGGCCATGGGTATCGGCGATCACGCCGAGATGCAGCGGTCGAACGGGACGCATCGGTGGCGCTTCCTGGTGCGTGACAGCGTGCAGGCTACCCGTTCGGACGTGGTGGCGTCGTTGCGACCTGCGCGTGCTGGCCTGTTTCGTGAGGCGATGGCGCCGGCAGTTCCGGCCTGGGCGTCGTACCGCTGTGCATTAACCCGCACGTAGCGGCTTGCAGCGTCATGGCGGCATGCGCACGCGACGTGTTGTACCGTTGCCGCGCGCGCCGCCCGTGCCGTCGCACGACATCGCACGGCGGTGCCGTTTCTTCTCCAGCAGACTCCGATCGATGACTTCTTCCGCTACGCCTCCCGCCGCCGAGGCCGCGCCGCACGGCGCCGCCGCCGTGTTCCGCGTGGTCACCGGCAACTTCCTCGAGATGTACGACTTCATGGTCTATGGCTTCTATGCCACGGCCATCGGCCATGCGTTCTTCCCGTCGCACAGCGCGTTCGCCTCGCTGATGCTGTCGCTGGCCACGTTCGGCGCCGGCTTCCTGATGCGGCCGATCGGCGCGCTGGTGCTCGGCGGTTACATCGACCGGCACGGGCGTCGCAAGGGCCTGATTCTGACCCTGGGGCTGATGTCGGCCGGCGTGCTGCTGATCGCCTTCGTCCCCGGCTACGGCACTATCGGCGTGCTGGCGCCGTTGCTGGTGCTGCTCGGCCGCCTGCTGCAGGGCTTCTCCGCCGGCGCCGAGCTGGGCGGCGTGTCGGTGTATCTGGCCGAGATCGCCACGCCGGGTCGGCGCGGCTTCTACGTGGCCTGGCAGTCGGCCAGCCAGCAGGTGGCGGTGGTGTTCGCCGCTGCGCTCGGCGTGGCCCTGCACGCGCTGCTCTCCGACAGCACGATGGACAGCTGGGGCTGGCGCGTGCCGTTCGCCATCGGCAGCCTGATCGTGCCGCTGATCTTCCTGATCCGCCGCTCGCTGCAGGAAACCCCGGAGTTCGCCGCGCGGCAGGCGCCGGACCTGGCCGGTATCGCGCGTTCGCTGCGCGCCAATGTCGGATTGATCCTAGCCGGCGTGGGCATGGTGATGATGACCACCGTGTCGTTCTACCTGATCACCGCCTACATGCCGACCTACGGCCGCGCCGAGCTGCACCTGAGCGAGCTGGACAGCCTGGTGGTGACCGGCTGCATCGGCCTGTCCAATTTCGTGTGGCTGCCGGTGATGGGCGCGCTGAGCGACCGCATCGGCCGCAAGCCGCTGCTGGTGTTCGCCAGCGTGGCGATGCTGCTGACGGTGTGGCCGGCGCTGCAGTGGCTGGTCGACGCGCCCTCGTTCGCGCGGCTGCTGCTGGTCGGCGAGTGGCTGTCGCTGCTGTACGGTGCCTACAACGGTGCGATGGTGGTGGCGCTGACCGAGGTGATGCCGGCCGAGGTGCGCACCACCGGCTTCTCGCTGGCCTACAGCCTGGCCACTGCGACGATGGGCGGCTTCACCCCGGCGGTGTCGACCTGGCTGATCCACACCACGCACAGCCGCGCGGCGCCGGCGCTGTGGCTGTCGCTGGCGGCGCTGATCGGCCTGGCCTGCACCTGGCTGCTGTTCCGCCGCCAGCGCGGTGCCGGCACCTTCCAGGCCGCCTGAGCGCGGCACTGCGTGAGGCAGGGCAGGGCGGCGGCAGTCCGCCGCGCCCTGCGCAACA
>NZ_AQOK01000152.1:0-1530 GCF_000364645.1 Xanthomonas sp. SHU 308
GCGCGCCGGTCTAACCCAGATCCAGCGCGGCGGTGAGGTCGCCCGGTACCACGCCGCTGGCGGCGTGCATCGCACGTTCGCGTTCGACCAGGCCCGGCAACGGCTCCAGGCCGAAGCGGCGGGTGATGAAGCGCAGGATCGAGCCGGTGTCGTAGACGCTGTGGTCGACGTGGCCGCGCCTGGCGTGCGGCGACACCACCAGCGCCGGGATGCGCGAGCCCGGGCCCCAGCGGTCGGCCTTGGGCGGCGCCACGTGGTCCCACCAGCCGCCGTTCTCGTCGAAGGTGATGAACACGACGGTCTTGTCCCACAGCGGGCTGTTGCGCAGCGCCTCCACCACCATCGCGATGTGGCGATCGCCGGCGGCCACGTCGGAATAGCCGGCGTGCATGTTGAGGTTGCCCTGCGGCTTGTAGAACGTCACCGGCGGCAGCGTGCCGGCCTGCACGTCGGCGAGGAAGCGGTTCTCCGGGGCGGTGTCGCCCAGGCCGCCGTCGCGCAGCCGGCGCGCCCGCGCCGGCGTGCCCGGGGCGAGGTTGGCGAAGTAGTTGAACGGCTGATGGTGGATCTGGAAGTTGGGACTGCCCGGGAACTCGCTGGTGTCGCCGGTGTCGCCCTTGCCCTGCACCGCCAGCGCCCAGCCGCCGGCGTACCAGGCCCAGTCCACGCCCTTGGCGTCGAGCGCGTCGCCGATGTGGCGGTGGGTCTGCGGCGGCAGCGTGTTGGGGCTGTTGGGGTCTGCGTAGTCCGGGCGCGTCGGGTCCTGGCTGGTGCTGGGCTGGAACGGCGGGCTCAGGGTATTGATCGCCCAGAAATCCGGGGTCAGCGCGCCGTTGCGCACGAAGCGCGGCCGGCCGTTGAGCGCGGTGCCCGGCGAATCGTCCTGCACCGCCAGGCGGATCTCGTCGGGCCGGTCGCTGGCCAGCACGCTGATCTGCGTCCGCCCCGGGCTGGTGTCGGCCTTGGGGTAGTACGGCGCCTGCGCGGCGATCAGGTACTGATGGTTGAGGAACGAACCGCCGAACGCGCCCATGAAGAAGTTGTCGCATAGCGTGTAGTCGCGCGCCAGGCTCCACAGCCGCAGCGTGGCCGGCGCATCGGCGTAGTGGCCCATCACCAGGCCGCCGGCGTCGCTCCACGCGGCGAAGCCGTCGTTGCGGCCGCCGTTGATCTGCATCTGATTCTCGTAGAAGCGGTGCACCAGATCGCGGGTCACGATGCCGTGCGGCAGCAGCTGGCCGTCCGGCGTGCGCAGCGCGAACGGCGCATTGGGCAGCGGCCCGATCGCGTCCTCGCCGATCTTGTAGCGGCGATGCGCCACCACCTGTTCGTCCGGCGCCAGTCCGCCCCAGATCGGCGGCAGGATGTCGAGCACGCTGCCGTCGCGGTCCACCTGCCGCGCCTGCGCCGGCGTCACCTTGGACAGCGGCTGCTGCAGCCCGGGGAACTCGGGGAACAGATTGTTGAAGCTGCGGTTCTCGGCGTAGATCACCACCACGTGCTCGATCTTCTGCCGCAGCTGCCGATCCA
>NZ_AQOK01000153.1:0-7369 GCF_000364645.1 Xanthomonas sp. SHU 308
GCCGTGGCAGGCGCAGCGGATCGACCACAACGTGCTGGCGTCTTTGCGCGCGCGCTGCTCCAGCGTGTCGAAATCCAGCTGCATCACCTGGGCGATGTCGCGCCCGACCAGCGGGGAACGGTCGGGCTTGCCGAGCTGTTCCAGCGTGGCCTCGTTGACCGCGAGCACGCGGCCATCGCTGTCCACCGCGATCAACGCTTCGTGCAGCAGCCCGGCGAACTCCGGGCGGCTGTGGAAGCGCAGGATCCAGGCATGCCGGTACTGTTCCAGGAAGTATGCGCGGGCGATCTGCGCTGCCGACATGCGCACCAGCGCGCCGGTATGGCGCTGCACCAGCTTGGTGTCGCGCGGGTCGGGCGTGGAGGCGTCCAGCACCGCCAGCAGATGGCCTTGCGGATCCAGGATCGGCGCGCCGCTGCAGGACAACGGCAGGTGCCGCTCCAGGTAGTGTTCGCCGCGGTGCACGCTCAGCGCACTGCCCTCCACCGCACAGGTGCCGATGCCGTTGGTGCCCTGGTAGCGTTCGGCCCAACTGGCGCCACAGAACAGCCCGGTCTCGCGGAACGCACGCAGCAGCGCCGGATCCTGCACGCTGTGCAGGACCGTGGCCTCGGTGTCGGCGAACACCACCGCGTAGCTGCCGCCGGCGATCTGTTCGTAGAGATTTTCCATCTCCACCTTGGCGATGCGCAGCAGCGCCTCCAGCCGCTGCTGGCGCTCGCGCAACTCACCGTCGTCATGGACCATCGGCGAGGGGTGGGTGTCCGGGGCCAGGCCGTACTCGTCGAGGCAGCGCCGCCACGAGCGTGCCAGCACCGGCGGCAGGGACTCGATCTGGCGGAAATGGCGCATGCGCGCCAGCGGCGCACAGTCGGCCTCGGCGGCGGATGCTGCGACGGCCTTGGCTTGCGCGAGGCTGGCGACAGTCGACTCGGACATGGGCGCGCTCTCGTCCCCCCAGGGGGCCCCTGGCGCAAGTGACGCACAAACCAGGCCTGGGCTCAACCCGCAGTGCAGCAAAGCGATGGCGTTGCCCGCCGTCGATCCCCCGGTCGCGCTGGGAGCCTCGCTCCATCATGACTGTCGGTGGGCGTGCAGGACACGCCGCGCTCCGGCAGCACCCTGTCGTAGTGCATCCGCATCCACCGTCGCGCGGGGGGAACGGCGACGGGGCGAATCGAATCGAGTGCCGCACCGCACCGCCTGCTACGCAGACGGCGCGATGCGCGCTGCCGCATGCGCCCGGCCGAAGTCGGGTTATGCCAGTGCCGGGCCGTTGCGGCTCGGTGCGTCCCGCTCGCGCGCCAATTCCTGCTGTTGCGTGAGTTGCCGTTCGCGGTCGATCGCCTGGTTCGCGGCCTGCAGTCGCTGGTTGGACTGCTCCACCGGAGTGGCGAGCGCCACTTGCACATCCACGCTGGCGCGCTTTTGCGCCGGGTCGCGCTGTTCACCTTCGACCACCACCAGATGGCCCTTCTCGGTGAGCGCCACGCGATCGGCCCGTTCCAGTGCGTTCGACGCCAGCGGCGCGTTGCCGGGGCCGCCATTGTCCCGGCAAGCGGCCAGCGCAGCACGGCTCAGGCGTTCGCTGGCCGCATCGTACGGTTTGCCCAGATCCTGGTCGATCCTTCTGACGCCCTCGCGGATCTGCTCGAGCAGCGCATGATTCCGGTGGCTGGCGTCGTTCGGGCCGGGCGCCGACGCCGGAGCGCGATCCGGCGCAGGCGTTTGCGGTTGCTGCTGCTCGCTGCGTTCGCGCAACTGCGCCGGGGTCGGTACGTGCAGCAGCGTTTCGCTCTTGCCGTCCTTGCGCAGTTGAAGATCCACGCTCTGATCGGCATTGCCGACGCGCTTGACCTCGTCGCGCTGCACCGCGCTCCACTTGCCGCCGACGAAGGCGGTACCGTGACCGTTCCCATCGAAGACGACCACATCGTTGTCCGCGCCGAACAGGCTCGACGACTGCGCGACCGTCTTGCCGTTCCGGCCTTTGAGGTTGTAGCCGAACGCACTGTCCTGGTCGAGGGCGCCGATCAGTTTTGGCGACTGGCCGTTCTGCAGGAACAGGGTCTTGGTCGCGTTGTACTGATGCAGCGCATCCGCGTGCGCGGTATCGCCCTTCAGGTCGACCGGGCTGCGCAATGGGTCGGCGGAAACCGCCGCAAAAGCATCATGCAGGGGATTCCCGGGCTGCGCCGCACGGAGCTTGTTGAATACCTCGGTACCTGCGAGCGCGTGGTGGACGCCGCTCTCGATGTAGTCGGGCACCACCTCGCCTTTCTTGTTGGCCTTGTTCGGCAGCAGCGCGTCGACCTTGTTCACCACGTCCTCGACGCTGCCGAGGCTGCCGTCGTTGATGCCCTTGAGGATCTTCGGATACTGACTCTTGCCGGCCTGGTTCTCCAGCTTCATCAGCACGGTGGCGTACTTGGCCTGGTCGTCCAGGCTCGCGTTCTTGTACAACTCCGTCTGGCGCAATTGGTGCAGCGCGCCGCCATGGTCCTTCTTGCCGTCGCCTTCGCGCATCAGATGGTCGATCTGCGTGCGGTCGCGATCGTGCACGAATTGCACGCCTGCATCGGAGGCCAGGAAGGTATTGAGGTTCTTGAGCACGGTTGCATCGGGTGCGCGGCCGTTGTCTGCGCGGATGGCATCGCCATTGCGCTGCAGATCGGAGATCGTCTGTGTTCTTTGGTTTTCCGACAGCGCCAGGCTCGGAGTCTGCCGGGCGGCCCATGTCTGGTAGGCATCCACCAGCGTCGGGACGACATCCGGATGTGCGCCCAGGTCGGTCTGCAGCGTGCCGATGCTGAAGCCGCTGTTGGCCACCGGCTTGAGCGTGTTGCCCTCGATCGATCCGGCGAACGACAGGTGATAGGCCACATTCTTGGAGCCCAGGCTGCCTTCCGAGGCCACGCCGATGGCGAAGTAGCCCAAGGTCTTGAGTTGCGCGTCGGTGAGTTGCGGCGTTGCCGCGGTGGGGGCGGTGTTTGGATCGGACATGTCGCTGTTCCCCGATGGTGTGTCGTGCCTGTAGACGCTTGCGTTCGCGTTAGCCTCTGCCTGCTCCGCAGAGCTTGAGGTTGGTGCGTGCGGCGCGGATCACGCGGAGGTAATCGTCGACGAGGGCGGGCGTCATGCCCTCGCTGATGGCGTCGTCGCTGCGCTTGGCGTCGTCCTGGTAGGGCGCCAGTGTCTGCCGGCATCCGGCATCGTCGCCGAGTTTATGCTGGGTCAGCGCGTAGTCGTTGCGGATGGCGCCGGCGTCGCTGAAGCTGAGGGCCGCCACGCAGTCGCGATAGAGCGGCGCGAGCGCCGCTTCGGCACCCGCATAGTCCTTGCGATCGTAGGATGCCTGGAAGGCCTTGCGCGTTCGTTGCATGGCTTCGGGCGTGCAGGTCGCAGCCTGTTTCAGATAGTCGCCTGCGAAGCTGCCGTTGCCGCCGCAGTACTCCCGGCACGCGCTCTCGGCGCCGGCCGTGGCGGACACCGCCACGCCGTCTGCCTTGGGTGCGAACTGCAGCGTGCAGGTGCCGTCGTCGACCGTGGCCTGGGTCCCGTGCAGCGTGCCGCTGAAGCTGCAACCGGCATCGACATTCTGCGTTTCGAGGGTGAAGCGTGCATCGGGCTGCACGGTCAGCTGGCCCCAGCCGGGCTGGGTGGCATAGTGGCCGGGGGGCACTTGCGCGGCCGCCGCATCGTGCGTCGCAGCAGGCGCCGTCGGGCCGTTCGCGGCAGGCGCGGGGGCGGTCGGGGGCACGGAGGGAGTCGCGCTCGCGGGTGCCTGGGCGGCGTTGCCGCAGGCGCACAGGGTCGCCGCGCAGCACAGAGAGAGCAGCAGTCCACGCGGGATCGGTGCGGCGGCCAGGATCCTGGCGGTCCAGCGAGGCGCGGTGTCCATCCGATCATTCCATCGACGCGGGCGGCCGAGTCTAGCCCCGCCCGGATCGGCGCCGCAAGCCTGGATGCCGCGTCGCAATCGGTCGTGGAACGGCGGCCCGCCGGGTAGGCGTCCGGCAAGCGCGATGGCCGGGCGTCGACGCTGCCGTTCCGCCGGTACTGCCCTAGCCTTACAACGCGTAACCGAACTGCTGCTTGAACTGGTCGTTGAATTCGTCGAAGTCGAAGCGCTGGTTCTGCGTGCCCGGGTGCTCGACCTTCAGGGCGCCCATCAGGTTGCCCATGCGGCCGATGGTCAGCCAGTCGCAGCCGCGCTGGATGCCGAAGATCAGGCCGGCGCGGAAGGCGTCGCCGCAGCCGGTGGGGTCGACCACGCGGCGCTCGTGCGCCGGCGGGATGTCGTAGGTCTTCTCGGGGGTGTGGACCAGGGCGCCCTTGGGGCCCTGGGTGGTGATGTAGGCCTGCACGCGCGAGACGATGTCCTTCTCGTTCCAGCCTGTGCGCTCCTGCAGCAGGTTGGACTCGTAGTCGTTGACCACCACGTAGTCGGCCTGCTCGATGAACTGGCGCAGCTCCGGGCCGTTGAACAGCGGCATGGCCTGGCCGGGGTCGAAGATGAACGGCACGCCGCCGGCGCTGAACTCCTCGGCGTTCTGGATCATGCCCTCGCGCCCGTCCGGGCCGACCAGGCCCAGGGTCACGCCCGGCACGTCCTTCACGTGGTTCTCGTAGCTGCGCATCATCGCGCCCGGATGGAACGCGGTGATCTGGTTGTTGTCGTGGTCGGTGGTGATGAACGCCTGCGGGGTGAACAGCTCCTCGATCACCTTGACCCGCGACAGGTCGATGCCCAGCGCCTGGAAATGCTCGCGGTACGGGCCGAAGTCCTGGCCCACGGTGCCCATCGGGATCGGGTGGCCGCCCAGCAGGTGCAGGTTGTAGGCGATGTTGCCGGCGCAGCCGCCGAACTCGCGGCGCATCCGCGGCACCAGGAACGACACGTTCAGGATGTGCACCTTGTCCGGCAGGATGTGGTTCTTGAACTGGTCCGGGAACACCATGATGGTGTCGTAAGCGAGAGAACCACAGATCAGTGCAGACATCGGGCAGGCCTTGGCGGAGGAATGAGCCCGCATTCAGGCGGGCGAGGGGCGGGGTCGCCGCGGCGCAAAGGGTAACGGCTGCGGCCCGGCAGGGCCAGAACCACGATCCATCGCGGTCCCGCCGATACCACGCAACGCGTGGTTTTAGCGAGAATTTTCCTTGCCCGCACCCAGGCGGGTTGCTAGGCTAGCGGACTTCGTTTTCTGCCCATTTTTTCGCCACTCTGGCGACGGCGCGCGCCCCAGGACCCAATCCCCCGATGTTCAAGAAACTCCGCGGCATGTTCTCCAACGACCTGTCCATCGATCTGGGCACGGCCAACACCCTCATCTACGTGCGTGGCCAGGGCATCGTGCTGAACGAACCGTCGGTGGTCGCGGTGCGCCAGGACCGGGCGATCGGCGGCACCCGCTCGGTCGCCGCGGTCGGCGCCGAGGCCAAGCAGATGCTCGGCCGTACCCCGGGCCACATCACCACCATCCGCCCGATGAAGGACGGCGTCATCGCCGACTTCACCTACACCGAGGCGATGCTGAAGCACTTCATCAAGAAGGTGCACAAGTCGCGCTTCCTGCGTCCCAGCCCGCGCGTGCTGGTCTGCGTGCCGGCCGGCTCCACCCAGGTCGAGCGCCGCGCGATCAAGGAATCGGCCGAGGAGGCCGGCGCCCGCGACGTGTACCTGATCGAGGAACCGATGGCCGCGGCGATCGGCGCCGGCATGCCGGTCACCGAGGCGCGCGGCTCGATGGTCATCGACATCGGCGGCGGCACCACCGAGGTCGCGGTCATTTCGCTGAACGGTATCGTCTATTCGCAGTCGGTGCGCATCGGCGGCGACCGCTTCGACGAGTCGATCACCAACTATGTGCGCCGCAACCACGGCATGCTGATCGGCGAGGCCACGGCCGAGCGGATCAAGCTGGAGATCGGCTGCGCCTACCCGCAGGCGGTGGTGCAGGAGATGGAGATCTCCGGCCGCAACCTCGCCGAGGGCGTGCCGAAGATGATCAAGATCAACTCCAACGAAGTGCTGGAAGCGCTGCATGAGCCGCTGTCGGGCATCGTCTCGGCGGTCAAGCTGGCGCTGGAGCAGACCCCGCCGGAACTGTGCGCCGACGTCGCCGAGCGCGGCATCGTGCTGACCGGCGGCGGTGCGTTGCTGCGCGACCTGGACCGGCTGATCTCCGAGGAAACCGGCCTGCACGTGCAGGTCGCCGACGATCCGCTGACCTGCGTGGCCCGCGGCGGCGGCCGTGCGCTGGAACTGGTGGACATGCACGGCAACGAGTTCTTCGCGCCGGAGTGAATGTGAGGCCGGGAATGGGGAGTCGGGAATGGGGAATAGAATGGCCCCTCCGCCTCCGCACTGCCGGCTCCCTCTCCACTCGCCTGCCTGCGCCCCGGCCCGATCGCGCCGGGAGCGCGCCGTTGTTGTTCGATTCCCCACTCCCTATTCCCCATTCCCGGCTTTAGCCCGTGCCTCCTTACGCCGGTCCTCCCGTCACCGCCCGCCCTGGCGAATCCGCCAGCACGCCGCGCCTGCTGGCCTACCTGGCGTTGGCGCTGGTGCTGATCGTGCTCGACGCGCAGGCCGACTGGCTGGCCCGCCTGCGCAGCCAGGCCACGGTGCTGGTGCAGCCGATCTGGGCGCTCGCCGGCCTGCCAGGACGGCTGGGGTCGCAGGTGCAGGAGAACGCGGCCAGCCACGCGCAGCTGGTCAAGGAAAACCGCGCATTGCGCAACGAACTGCTGATCGCCAAGGCGCGCCTGACCCGGCTGCAGACCGCGGCGCTGGACAACGCGCAGCTGCGCGAACTGCTGGGCGTGGCCGAGCGCCGCGGCCTGGACGTGCAACTGGCGCCGATCCTGGACATCGACCTGGACCCGACCCGGCAGCGCCTGGTGCTCGATGCCGGCAGCCGCGACGGCGTGCACGTCGGCCAGGCGGTGATCGACGCCGGCGGCCTGATGGGCCAGGTGATCGCTGTGACCCCGCTGCACTCCACCGTGCTGCTGCTGACCGACCCCGACCACGCGGTGCCGGTGACGGTGGCGCGCAACGGCGTACGCCTGATCGTCTACGGCCGCGGCGGCAGCCTGGAACTGCGCGACATCCCGCTCAGCGCCGGCGTCGAGGTGGGCGACGAGATCGTCACCTCCGGCCTGGGCGGCCGCTTCCCGGCCGGCTTCCCAGTCGGCACCATCTCCGCCCTGCGCCCGGACGACACCCACGCCTTCCTGGTCGGCGAACTGAAGCCGGCGGCGAAGCTGGACCGCGGGCGGGATGTGTTGTTGTTGAAGAGCCGGGAATGGGGAATCGGGAATCGGGAATTGGCGACGCCTGCCGCAGCGGCAGGGGCAGCGG
>NZ_AQOK01000154.1:0-4472 GCF_000364645.1 Xanthomonas sp. SHU 308
GGAAGGAGCTTCGCCCGTGGCTGGAGCCGCACAAAGCGGTGACGCCAAGCCAGCGCAGGGCGTGACGCAAGCCCCCGCAACCGGCGCCGCCGCCTCGACATCGCCAAACGTGCACCCATCCGCCACCGCGGCCACCCCGCCGCCGACCAAGCCGGCACGCGCGACATCCGATTCCCGATTCCCGAATCCCGATTCCCGCCCGGCTCCAAAGGAGACGGGCCAATGAGCCGCCTGCGCAGCAAAGGCTGGGTGCTCCCGGTCAGCGTGATCGTGGCGCTGTTGCTGGGGTTGATGCCGTTGCCGCTGGTGGTGCAGCCGCTGCGGCCGTACTGGCTGGCGCTGGTGGTGGCGTACTGGGTGATCGAGACCCCGGACAAGGTCGGGCTGGGCTTCGCCTTCGCGGTCGGGGTGCTCGCCGATCTGCTGTACGGCGGGGTGCTGGGCGAGCAGGCGCTGCGCCTGGTGATCCTGAGCTTCATCCTGCAGCGCTTCCGCGCGCGCATCCGCTTCTTCCCGATGTCGCAGCAGGCGCTGGCGATCGGCGGCCTGCTGGTCAACGACCGCATCGTCGCCGCGGCGGTGCACCTGGCCGTCGGCGAGCCCACCCTGCCGTGGAACTACTGGTGGGCGCCGCTGCTGGGCATGGCGCTGTGGCCGCCGCTGTTCGTGCTGCTGGACGCGCTGCGGCTGGGCCGGCGGAGCAAGTAGCATGGCCCTGCATCCGCGCCGCGCGCAGAAGAACCCGCACGCCGAGGCCGAGCAGTTCCGGCGTCGTGCCGCGCTGGGCTTCCTGTGCGTGCTGCTGGCGCTGCTGGGCCTGGGCGCCTGGTATTTCAAGCTGCAGGTGCTGGACCACGATATCTACGCCACCCGCTCGGACGCCAACCGCATCAAGCCACGGCCGGTGGTGCCCGGGCGCGGCATGATCTACGACCGCAACGGCCGCCTGCTGGCCGAGAACGTCCCCGCGTTCCGGCTCGACGTGACCCCGGACAAGGTCGCCGACATGGACGCGCTGCTGGCCGAGCTGGGCAAGGTCATCGCGCTGTCGCCGGAAGACATCGAGCGTTTCCAGGCCGCGCGCAAGGCCAGCCGCAGCTTCCGCCCGATCACCCTGAAGCTGCGTGTCAGCGAGGAGGAGCGGGCGCGCTTCGCGGTGGACCGCTGGCGCTTCCCGGGCGTGGAGCTGGAACCCTACCTGACCCGGCACTATCCCTACGGCGACCTGTTCGCGCACATCATCGGCTACGTCGGCCGCATCGACGAGAAGGACCTGGAGACGCTGGGCGAGGGCAACGCCGCGCTGACCCACATCGGCAAGTCCGGGCTGGAGCGCTATTACGAGGAGCAACTGCGCGGCAAGGTCGGCTACGAGCAGGTCGAGACCAACGTGCAGGGCCGCGCGATCCGCACCGTCGGCCGGGTGCCGGCGCAGTCCGGCGCCGACCTGCGCCTGTCCATCGACGCCGACCTGCAGCGCGCCATGGTCGCCGCGTTCGGCGACTACCAGGGCTCGGCCATCGCCATCGATCCGCGCACCGGCGAGATCCTGGCCATGGTCAGCCTGCCGTCCTACGACCCCAACCTGTTCGTCAACGGCATCTCCCACGCCGATTTCCAGGCGCTCAACAGCGACCCGTCGCGGCCGCAGTTCAACCGCCTGGTGCTGGGTGGCGTGGCGCCCGGCTCCACCATCAAGCCGTTCATGGGCCTGGCCGGCCTGGACAGCGGCACCCGCCGCCCGGAGGACAAGATCCTCTCCACCGGCATGTTCTACCTGCCCGGGGTCAGCCGCGGCTGGGGCGACTCGCACCGCGGCGGCCACGGCTGGACCGACCTGCGCAAGTCGATCGCGCAGTCGGTGAACACCTACTACTACAAGCTGGCCATCGACATGGGCATCACCAAGGTCGACCAGTACATGACCCGCTACGGATTCGGCGTGCCCACCGGCATCGACCTGGTCGGCGAGACCGGCGGCATCGTGCCGTCGCCGGCGTACAAGGCCAAGAGCCGCAAGGAAGCCTGGTACCCCGGCGACACGGTCAACATCGCCATCGGCCAGGGCGACTGGAAGGTGACGCCGCTGCAACTGGTGCGCGGGGTCGCCGGCCTCGCCGACGGGCAACTGCGCACGCCGCACCTGGTGATGGCCACGCGCCAGGCCTTCGACCAGCCCTGGGCGCCGGTGCAGCCGGAACCGAGCAAGCCGATCAGCGACAACCCCAGCAACCTGCAGGCGGTGCGCGAGGGCATGATGGACACCATGCGCCCGGGCGGCAGCGGCTATGCCATCACCGTCGGTGCGCCGTACCAGATGGCTGGCAAGACCGGCACCGCGCAGGTGGTCAGCCGCAAGGGACTGGCGGCGGTCGATCCGCGCAGCCTGCCGATGCACCTGCGCCACCGTTCGCTGTTCGAGGGCTTCGCGCCGGCGGAGCGGCCGACCATCGCCCTGGCGATCGCGGTGGAAGGCGGCGGCTACGGCGCCAGCACCGCTGCGCCGATCGCGCGCAAGATCTTCGATGCCTGGCTGCTCGGCCGGCTGCCGCCCGGGGTCGAACCGCTGGACAGCCTGCGCGGCGCCACCGCGTTCGGCAGCCACCTGTACTACGCAGAAGATCCCGGCTCGCGCGCCGCCGCCGATGCGGTCGCCCTGGCCGCCGGCGAACGCCCGGTGCTGATCGGCCAGGCCGAGGTGGATGCGGCGGTGGTACCGCTGCAGTCCGCAGCGCCGGCGATCCCCGACGAGATTCCGGACGAGCGATGAAGGATTTCCTGCGCTGGCTGGTCGACATCGGCGGCCGCTTCACCCGTACCCTGGACTGGCCGCTGTGCCTGGCGCTGGGCGCGCTGATGGCGATGGGGCTGGCGGTGCTCAAGAGCGCCGGCGGCATGCACCTGGTGATGGCGCAGGGCGCGCGCTTCGCCATCGGTGCGGCGGCGATGTGGAGCCTGTCGCGGGTGTCGGCGCTGCGCCTGCGCGCCTGGACCCCGCTGATCTACGCGCTGTCGATGCTGCCGCTGCTGGCGGTGTTCGTGCTGGGCACCGGCAAGTACGGGCGGCAGTGGCTGGACCTGAAGGTGTTCTACCTGCAGCCGGCCGAGCTGTTGAAGATCAGCATGCCGATGATGGTGGCCTGGTACCTGCACCGCATGCCGCTGCCGCCGCGCATCCCGACCGTGCTGGTCAGCGCGGTCATCATCGGCATTCCCACCGCCTTGATCATGCTGCAGCCGGACTTCGGAACCGGCGTGCTGATCGCCGCCAGCGGCGGCTTCGTGCTGCTGCTGGCCGGCCTGCCGTGGTGGTGGGTGGGCATCGCCGTCGGCGGCGTCGCCGCGGCCGCGCCGGTGGCCTGGCTGTGGCTGCTGCGGCCCTACCAGAAGGACCGCATCATGATGTTCCTCAACCCGGAGAACGACGCGCTCGGCGCCGGCTGGAACATCATCCAGTCCAAGATCGCGATCGGTTCCGGCGGCCTGCACGGCAAGGGCTGGGGCATGGGCTCGCAGTCGCACCTGAACTTCATTCCCGAGCAGACCACCGACTTCGCGTTCTCCGTGCTCAGCGAGGAGTTCGGCTGGATCGGCGTGGCCACGGTGATGACCCTGTACCTGATCGTGATCGGGCGCTGCCTGTGGATCGCCTCGCAGGCGCGCGACACCTTCTCGCGGCTGCTGGCCGGCGCCACCGGCCTGGCGTTCTTCGTCTACGTGCTGGTCAACGGCGGCATGATCTCCGGGCTGCTGCCGGTGGTCGGCGTGCCGATGCCGCTGATGAGCTACGGCGGCACCTCGGCGGTGTCGCTGCTGGCCGGGCTGGGCCTGGTGATGGCGGTGAAGGCGCACCGTCCGGTGCACGGCTACTGAACCAGCGCACGGCGTTCCAGGCGCGCTGGCTTAACCGCAACCTTGCAGGCAGGTGACGGCATTATTGCGGCGCATGTCGTGCATCCGCACAATGCGCGTCGATGCCACGTGACGCGCGCCGCTCCCCCCGGCCCACAGGTGTGCAGGAACTTCCGGGTAGGCAGGTGCGACCCCGCGCATCCATCCCAGCCCACATCGCCGAGGCATCCTCCGCAGCGCATCCGCCGATCCGGGCTCCGGCCCACCCGTCTGCGTCGTCCGCCGCTGCCTCGTCGTTCCCGTGGTTGTCCAGAGGCTCGGCGTTGGCCGGGATGGATGCGTGTCGATGAAATTCCTGCGCGTGTTGCTGTTGACGAGCGTGGTGCTGGGCCTGAGCGGCTATGCACTGCTGCGCTATTACTTTCCGCCGGGGGCGCTGCACGCCCGTGGCTACGGGCGCACGACCCTGGTGCATCCGCAGGGGGCGCCGCAGGGCCTGGTGATCCTGCTGGCCAGCGGCAGCCCGGCGCAGCGGCAGGACGCCGCGCGGCGCATCGCCGCCAGCGGCGCGCTGGTCGCGGTGGTCGACGGCCAGCGCTATCTGAAGCACTTGCGTCATG
>NZ_AQOK01000155.1:0-1451 GCF_000364645.1 Xanthomonas sp. SHU 308
TCAGCCGCCGGCCGCCGCGGCAGCCGGCACCCGCGCGCGGCGCCAGGCCACGATCCAGCCGCCGCCCAGCAACAGCGCCGCCAGCAGCCACGGCACGCCGGGGAAGTGCAGCAAGGCATGCGGGCCGATGAAGGCGGCGAACACCCACGCGTACAAGAGCGGCCCGATCACCCCGGCCAGGCTGACCAGGCTCATCAGTGCGCCCTGGATGCGGCCCTGCGCGTCGGCGCCGACGTGGCGGGTGACGATCGCCTGCGCCGCCGGCCCGGCCACTGCCCATAGCGCACTGATCGGCACGCCGAGCAGGAACAGCACGCCGCTGCCGGCCACGCTGTAGATGGCGAAGCCGATCACGCCGCAGCCCAGGCCGAACAACAGCGCGCCGCGCTCGCCGAAGCGGCGCACCACCCGCGCCACCAGCACGGCGTTGACCACGATGCTGCACACACCGACCAGGGCCAGCACCCAGCTGACCTGTTTCGGTCCCCAACCGAAGCGGTAGTCGGCGAACAGGACGAAGATGCTCGGGTAGACGTAGTGCGCCAGGTTGGCCAGGAAAATCACCGCGGCCAGCGCGAACACCTGCGGATAGCGCTGCAGCAGGCGCAGCGCGCCGAACGGATTGGCATGCGCCCAGTCCACCCGCGCGGTGCGCCGTTCCGGCGCCAGCGATTCGGGCAGCACCCACAGGCCGTAGAGGAAGTTGAGCAGAGCCAGCCCGGCGGCGAACCAGAACGGGGCGCGCAGGTGCAGGCTGCCGAGCCAGCCGCCCAGCAGCGGACCGACCACGAAACCGACGCCGAACGCGGCGCCGATGATGCCGTAGGCCTGGGCGCGCTTGTCGGCCGGGGTGATGTCGGCGATGTAGGCGTTGGCCGAGGTGAAGCTGGCCGAGAACACGCCGGAGACCATGCGCGCCAGCAGCAGCACCGGCAGGCTCTGCGCCAGCGCCATCACCATGAAGTCCACGCCCAGCCCCAGGCACGAGGCCAGGATCACCGGGCGCCGGCCGTAGCGGTCGGACAATGCGCCCTGCAGCGGCGAGCTGACGAATTGCAGCGCGGCGAACAGGAAGCCGAACCAGCCGACCCAGCGGGCCGCGGCAGCGAAGTCCCCGCCGGTGAAGCCGCGCACCAGCGTGGGCAGCACCGGAATGATGACGCCGAAAGACAGCACGTCGATCAGCAGGGTGACGAAGATGAAGGCGACCGCGGCGCGGCGTGAGCGGACAGCGGGAGTCGGAGCGTGCACGGCAGGCCTCCTGGCGGACGCGGCAGTGTAATCGGCGTACCTGGTCATCGGCGCACCCGTGGGTGTGGGAGGTGGCCGATTGGAACGGGCGGCGTGGCTGCGACACCGTGGTGGCTCGGCTGGCCGTCGCAGGAGCGCTTGCACCGCGACCGGTGGGGTCATGGCGTCGGGACTGAAGTCCCTCCCGCAGCAGTTTCCAG
>NZ_AQOK01000156.1:0-11831 GCF_000364645.1 Xanthomonas sp. SHU 308
GAATTCCACTGAACAACGTGGTGGGTTTACACAGCTAGGCGCTGACTCCGCTCGCCATGGTAGAGCGAGTGGCTAGGGTTGGGCATGCGCTCTTTTGTCTGCCCCAGTCGGCGATAGGGGCGGTAGACTCTGCCCGATTGAGGTGGAGACCATACCCAGGTGGACGGGACGGAACGCATGGAAACAACGACGACCAATCAACCCAAGAAAGGGGAGTTCTTCCACCTGCAGCCGGACGTTCGGCGCGGGGGGAAAGGCCATGGAGTTGTCTTTGAGAACCGAGAGGCACTCCTCACTCCGCCTAGGCTGATTCTGAGGCCAAAGGATGGCGGATTTCCTGCTTTGCGCGAGGTTCCACGCCTGGTCTACCACCCCAGTGAAGGCGTGCCTCCTGAAGACCTGGAAGGGGGATTCAGCGGCTACTGGCTGGTGTCAGAGCGCCTGCGTCGAGTGATGGAAGCGGTCGATCCTGGGGCGTTCGCGTTTGTAGAGACAGACTATCGCTTGGCGGATGGCTCGAAGGGGCCAAACGTTTACCTGTGCGACGTGATTCGCACATTGGATGCGTTGGATGAGGATGCATCTATGCTCAACATCGAAGTCAGTGATGATTTCGAGGAGGGCAAGTATTACGACCTGACGGGCGAAATTCGCCTGGCTTTCAAGCGTGATGTCCTCGGTGATGCGCACGTTTTTAGGTTGGCTTTCCACGGGGGCGTTTTCTGCGACCGGTTGTTCAAGGACGCCGTAGAAGCAGCCGGTATCGGCACCGATGGACAGTCGGACGGCCTCTGGTTCTACGACGTGGTCAACCGATAAGGCGAGCAACAAGGTCACAAGGAAGGAGCCTGATCTGTGCCGAACTACCGAACGCTTTTCCAGGACCACCACAACATCGAGCAGCAGACGCTGAAGAACAGCGAGTTGCTTGATGAGTTGCAACGGGTGGGGAAGTTTGACATCCACGCTCCGGAAAACCGACTGTTCCTGCCGGCCAACCCTGCGTTCGCTCAAGCGATGGGCATCACGCCGCATAGCGGTGGCCCACTCGGCGAATATCAGTATGGAATGCTGTCGCAATTGCGGCTCATTGAACGCTCCAGAGATGGTCAAGCCATGTTGGAGGGCGACCCAACGGCGATGGACCGTGTTGTCCAGCGCGTCGAGCACTTACGCGATACCGTCAAAGTAGGCCTAATCAACGGCGATTTGAACACCAATACGCCCGTTGGTTTAACCCCTGCACAGACCAACCAAAAGGTTCAAGACTTTTTCCGCGATATCCCGATCTACCAGCAGACCCATGCCCAACAGATTGAAGCCCTGAAGGGCTTTGTGGGGGTGGACCACGGCTGGGGTGCCGTCGCGCATTCCGAGTCGCGCATCGTCACCACGCTCAACCAAATCCAGGTCAGCAACGCCGCAATCGTTCGAGGTGGGGATATCCAGCTTCAGCGCAGCGGGTTGTCGCTCGCCATCGCCAACGCTCATCACGACGGGCGCGTGGTGTTGTCCGAGCAGGGCATCCTCAAGGTCGAGCAGGTGCTGGGTCCGGAAGCCGCACAGAACATTCGCGTGCCGCGCGGACAGCGTGGCGAAGTCGCCATGGAGCTGTTGATGGGCGAGGCGTCCGCGCGTGGGCTCACCCGTGCCGGCGGACTTCTGGCCACAGGCGCGGATTCGGTGATGACCGCACGCGCCGCCTCAGCGCTAATGGAGCAGGGCAACCTCACCGCCGCGCAGTCGGAGGTCAATCACGCCGTTGCGCGCAACGTGGGCGGCTGGGCCGGCGGCGCGGCCACCGCGGCGGCGCTGGGCAGTAGCAGCGGCTTTGTGCCCGCGGCCCTGGTGGTCGGCGACGCTGTGTTGATGAGCAAGGCCTTCGACAAGGCCGTCGACCTCAAAGAGAACCGCGACATCTTCCACCAGACCGATCGGGCCGGCGTGGACTGGAGGTTCAACGGACGAGATTGGGAGCGCCAAGGCGCGTTCGAGCGCGCCGCTGATGGGCGCGAAGCCCCTGTCCAAATATCCGTCGGTGCCAGCTACGTAAAGTCTCAGGAATTGGGTGCCATGGCGAATGCCAAGGCCGCCGAGTTCGCGCTGGGCAAAGCCCCGCCGCCGCAGGATCCCTTCAACCTGCCGGCCCAGCCCGGCGATCGGATTGGGCTGGACAACCAAAATTGGCACCGCAATCCAGAAACGGAGAAGTGGGAGCGCCAGGTCAAGACCGGGGTGGACGGCGCCAACGACCGGGGCGTCTATGAGCCCCAGATTGCGAACGCAGAGCAGACCCAGCGCCTGAACCAAGAAGCCTTGGCGCGGATCGAGGGCAACATCGCCAACGGCCGCGAGGCCATCGCCCAGGCCTACCTGGAGAGCCATGCCGCCCAGCGTGGGCAGGACTACGGGGTGGCCGTTCCTGCCGCCGTGGAAAGTGCTCGTGCCCAGCAGGACCGGGTGCAAGGCCACGATGGCCAGACCTACCAGCGCAACGAGGCCGGGCAGTGGCTCGGCAAGGGCGGGGTGGCGACCGGCAACCTGGCGGCGGAGCTGGAGCTGACGAACCAGATGCGCCAGCCCTCGCTGGAACGCGCCCAGGAGACCCTGGCGGCCATTGAGGCTCGCCCAGCACCCACGACGGCGCAGATGGAGCACAACGAGCTCTTGCACCGCTACCGGGCTGCTGGCGTCGACCTCAACGCCCAGGAGAACAACCTGCAGGCCGTGGAGCTCGCCACCCAGCGGACCAAGGAGGCCGAAGGACTCACCGGTCCGACGATGCAGCAGCTGAAGCCGAACGAGCAGGGGCAATACGGCTACGACAGCCAGATCGTTCACTACCAGGTCGGCCAGGACGGCGTGGCCCACCAGTTAGCGGTGACCACTTCCGAGGAGCTGCGCCAGGCCAAGGCCGAACTGGGCCAGCCGGCGGTGGCGCACGTGCCGAAGCTGGCGACGGTCTCGGTGACCGCGCCTGGGCGCAGCAAGGAGCCGGAGGCCGAACCGGCCCAGGAGAAGGGGGCGCAGGTTCCGCTGCTGGCTGACAACCCTGCGCACCCGGACCACTCCACCTACCAGACGATCCATTCTTGGGTCAGCGGAACGGGGAACTGGAACGCGGAGGAGAGCCGGAACGTTGCCGCGGCGCTTTACAAGCAGCAGGCCGAGGACCCGCTGGTGAAGCGGGTGGATCGGGTGACCGGTGCGCTAGGCAAGGACGGGGCCGAGAACGTGCTGGCGGTCTACGCGCCGTTTGGCGACAAGTCGCCGTTTTTTCATGCCCGGGTGGATGGACGCGAGGCGGCGCAGCAGCCGGCGGAACAGAGCCTGCAGCAGGCGGAGGTCATCAAGCAGGATCAGGTGCGACAGCAGCAGATGGAACAGACTCAACAGCGGACTCAGCAACAAGACTCTGTGCCGAGAATGACTATGTGACCCTGCCTTGGGTTATACTGTGCTGGCTCTGGCGATAGGCTTTGCGCCTGTCCCTCTATTCGTCACGAAGTGACTTACTCGACGCCGTATGTTTCTATTCGGTGGTCGCTGTTGGTTAAGTGTCCATGCGCCCTGCGCTAGGCAAGCCGGAGCTAAGAATAGAGGAGAGATCTTATGAAGAAATTTATTCGTAAGACCCGCCTAGTTCATGCGTTGCTGTCGTTTGGGGGCGGATTCTTCCGTTTCCTGGCGGCGCTCATGAACATGGCATCTAACTACTCGTGGGCTACCCGATGAAGAGATGGGAGCACCGCTTTGAGGTGAAGCCAGGACGTTGGGTGTATGTGCCGACACCCATCGGAAAAGCTTCCGGAGAATTGATTCGCCTGGCTGTGTCAAAGGTGTGGTCGCCTCCGCCGTTCTATTTTCATCTACGTGGGGGCGGACATGTGGCCGCTCTACATCGTCACACTGCGCATCAGTATTTTTTTCGGTGCGATCTTGATGATTTCTTTGGGCGTATCAATCAGTCGCGATTGACGCGTTGTTTGAAGCGACGTTTCTCCTACGCCGATGCAAGACGGATGGCTGGGGAGAGCGTAGTCATCAATCCAAAATCCAAGAAGACGATGCTTCCCTATGGGTATGTCCAGTCTCCGATTCTCGCGTCATTGGCGCTGGATAAGAGTCGGGTCGGTCGGTTCTTGCGCCAATGCGAACTATCGGAACATTTAACCGTTAGTGTTTACGTCGATGACATCGTGCTGTCCTCTGACGATGATGGGCTTCTTGGCAACGCTGCCGACGAACTCAAGCAGCTTGCGTTGGATGCGGGACTACCCTTGAGCCCCGGAAAGACAGTAGGGCCGGCTCCAGCAGTCACGGCATTTAATGTCGAACTCTCGCACGGGTCGATGAATCTGGTGGACGAAAGGCTTCAACGCTTTCGAGAAGCGTATGCCATGGCGAGCTCATCGCAGGTGGCATCCGGGATCCTGGGCTACATCCATACGATCAATCCAGCGCAAGTTGCCTCCGTGCTTTAGCGAAGTGCGATAGCTAGCGCCAATCAAGGCCCTAACTCAAGGAGTGAAGATGACAGGCGAATGTCCAGTTGCGCATAGGTCGACCAGCTCCGCGGACCTCGACGACCATCATTGGCCTGACACAGTTCGCTTCACCCCGTATTGGGGTGATCTTTATTTGGAGGGTATGAGCGGCCAGCGGGTGCTTTTGCTGGGCGAGTCGCACTATCGGAAAGAAGGGATGAGCGATTCGCTCGAAGTGACCCGCCCCTTCACTCAAGACCACTTCCACGAGATGGCTTTGCCAGTCCGGAACGATCGCGACGGACCCTTCTTCAAGGCACTAGACTTGGTGCTTACTGGGCAAAAGGACTTCCAACTGCAGGAAGCTGCTGAAGCCTGGAGGCGCGTGGCATTCATGAACCTCTCCCAGGCGTTCGCAGGTTGCCAAGCGAACCACCGGCCACGAAATCAGGCGCTGCGCGATGGCGGGGACGTATTGGTTCGACACATTCTGCCGGTGCTTCGGCCCGATGTGGTGCTGGTGCTTGGCCGCACCGCATGGCGGTTCTTTAGTCATGGTGAGCCGCGACCGGGCTTGGAGCCCTTCATCGCCCAACAGGTGAATCGAACTGAGAGCAAGCGACGTTACCTTGAATCCCGGGAAGTCTGGTCCCTTGACTACGAGGGTGGGACAGCCTTGATGACGTGGGTATACCATCCATCGTGGAACGTAGATACGTGGCAGGATCGGGCGGGAGCGCTACGTCACTTAATAGCGCTTGCGAAACAGAACTGAGACCATCATGGCACCGTTGACTGAGGGCGATATCCAATGAACGACTCAGTGGGTATGGCTAAAGTCGTTCGGAAAACAGCAAGCAGCGGCAAGTTGGACTATGTGCCCGTCGTTGTCCTCAATGAGACGACGCGGACCAAGCTGCATGTGGTTGGATGGCTGATTCCTCATAGCGACCATACGGAGTTTTCTATAAAGCTTGAGGGTTTTAAAAAGACCAAGGCGTTGCCCTGGCAGGAGGACCCGGTCAAGACCATCACGTTGACCGAAACCTCTACGCTCAAGCTCTTCAAATACCTTCAGACCCATCTTCCATTGGCGCAGCAATCGGAAGCCGGGGAGTTCATCCTGATCAAGGTGGCTAGCGGGGCTGCAGATCTCACCGGACATGATCCACGATCCCTAGTCGGCGCGCTCACTAAGGTGCTCTCCCATTCGGACCTGGTCCAGCACTTGGCCAGCACGGAGCTAACTCATGAGCTGACCACCGCGCTACGGGGATCTATTCGCCTTAGCGAGATGCGCTCGGCGGTCGCTGAGCTGCGCTCCAGCCTAGGGCGTGGAGAGGCGGCAGAGCAGGTCTACCAGTCGTGGTGCGAGAAGCACTGCTGGGCTTTTGGCAATGCCTACGTAGTTCGGGACGAGGTGCGCGCAATCACTGCTGGGGACAATATTGACCTGATGTTGCCGAACGTCATTGCGGGCTATCGAGACATCGTTGAGTTGAAGCGACCTGACATGGAAGTGCTTCTCTATGACAAGGCGCACAAGAATCACTACTTCTCCGCCGAGGTATCGAAAGCTATCGGTCAGTGCCACCGATACCTCGACATGCTCCACGACTTCGCAGACAAGGGCCTGCTCGACCATAAGGAGGTAGTGGCTTACCACCCACGCGCCACCATCGTCATCGGGCGCTCTCATGAGTGGAAAGACGAGCAGCAGCGCGCGCTGCACGGTCTTAATCGGCGCATGCATGGAATCACTGTCATGACCTACGACCACCTATTGGCGCAAGGAGAGCGGCTCATAGAGATGATGGCGCCATTAGCGGGGCAGGAAGCCAAGTCGGTCGACGTGGTCGAACTCGACGACGACATTCCCTGGTAAGGATTTGCATTCTGCGCCGATCCAAACCCATGGGCCGCAGCTACCCGAACTTTCCAAGACCTTAGCGCATCGCAATGCTTTCGCTGATAGGCGCTAGTGATTGAGTGTTAAGAATTCAGCCGCCATCTCTTCGAGCCTGATTCTCTCGCCCGATCAGTGTCGCTCCTGCTATCGCGATGCCCCCGCCAGCCATGCTCCCGGTTGCGGCACCGACGACAGTGACTACCGCGGTTCCTCCGGCCATACCGGCACCGCCAGCAGCAAGACTGCCCCCACCTAGTGCAGCTAGACCTGCTGAGCTAGCAGCAGCTCCACTTAGGGTTCCACCACCAACGCCGAATCCAATGCTACTCACGAAAGCTCCGATCTTAGGCGCCGCAGCGAATGCAACACCTCCGGTTGCGACCGCTGATGCCGCGGTTGTTCCCACAATCAGTGCGGTCTTCCCGGGATTCTCTTTGACGATATCGATGCATTCTTCAATCAATGCACCGCCTTTTGATTTTATCTCGGGCGCGCTGGATTTGACGGCATTTTTAACATCGCTTCCGAGTTCCCCAAGTGCGGATACAAACTCGTCCAGACTGATCATGCTAAATTCCCCCTGTAGGTCCTCCTAGACCCGGACTTCGGATGCTGGACTAGGTGGTATCGCTTTTCAAGCATATTTTTGTGTTTTATTTGGCGCACCCGGATTAGTTGGCCCCACCTCGTGGGATAGGCTGGTGACAACGCGGTGTGGTTCATCGCTTACACCTGATTGCGTTGCTCATCACCCAGCGCCTACTTGGTTTACGGGGCAAAGGCAATCGACCCGCGTCCAAACTTCGCCTTGGCCCCGTCCATGACCTCCATGGGCGCCCTGGAAGAGTGGTATTGCGTTGCCCCCGCTTGAAGGGGTTGGTATGGAGGAACACCAGGCTCCACCTGCCCGCAAAGAACGGCCACTCAACCTCTCGCAGGCCCGCCGGGGCAAAGATGCCCACGGCCTGCCGAAGGTCCTCCAGCGCCAGCACCTCTTTGCCGAGCTAGCGGGGCACCACGATCTGCTGGCGGTCCGACTCGCTCGCCTCCAGATCCCCACACGCGATGCGCTGCAGCTCCCGTTGGGAGCTTGCCAGTGTCACCATATGCCGCAACCGCAGCGTGTCCGGATCCGCGCGGGCAAGGTCTGCTGAGATCAGGTGGCTTCCACATCGATCTTGGCTCGGGTGCGGTCGCCCTATGGTCACGCCCGGGCCTTTGGCCTCCCGGCTCCTAACAATCGCGCAGCCATCTTTGTTGGACAGGACCACACCCGGCCGCCCATGCAACGATGGGTTGAACACCCGTTCGCAAGAGGCGTAAAAGTAGTTTCCGTCAACGAGGCCGAGCATGGAGGTGTGATATGTGGCAGCGAATCAAAGAGTGGTGGCAGGCGCGCAAGGCGCGGCAGCAAAACAAGCGAATCCTCAATCAGATCAAGGAAAAACTGGATGCTGCGCCCGAGGGGAAAAAGGGAAAGGGCCTGTAGCAGCGATCTAGTGCCTCAACCGCTAGCGAAAGCTACATGCCACTATTCTCCAAACATCTAGGCCAACGTCCTCCGGCACCATGATCGGGGCGTTGGCCGGGTAGCCGGAGTGAAGCTCCCGCCGGCCGCCGAGGCGAAGCAGTTGCTTGACCAGGTAGCTTGCGTTGCGTCAATGGGGCCGGCCTTCTGGCGACTAATGCTTGTTTTTGACGTGCTCCCGGAGCAGTGACTCTAGTTCTGTGTCATTCATTGCATGGGCACCCGTCAAGAAGACTAGATCGGCCACCCGTTGGCGCCGTTTCATCTCCTCCCGCTTCGCTGATTCCTGCGCTTTAGCTTTGCGCCGCTGATTGGCTAAAAGCTCCTTGGCTTGCAGCTGGGCCAGTCGTTCGGTGGCTCGGTGGATTCGGTCATGGTAGTGGTTTGTCGCGCTCATCTGATTTCTCCTCTGTGCCTTTACGAGTCAACCAAAGAAATGGCTTGCGTCAAGTTCTTGCGGGCCTGAAACTTTGGGCTGCCTCGAGATCGAAGAGATCTGAAAAACAAGGCTTAAAAGAAAGAAGCAAGAGCGCACCTAGGTGTCACTGCGTGACACGTGCGCAAAGGGCTTCGCCCCTTGAACCCCAAGCGCCGGCGGCGCTTGCGCAAATCCAAAGCCGAGGCATAAACCAAGCAACCCCACTGCTTCGGAGCAACACCTCATGGCCATCTACCACGCTAACGTAAAGACCTTCAGCCGCGCCAAGGGACATTCGTCCATCGCGGCGGCCGCCTACCGCGCTGGCCTGCTTCTCGAGGACGAGAAGACCGGGCAGCGCCACGACTACCGCCGCAGGGGCGGCGTGGTCGAAACGCGCTGCGTCGCCCCCGAGGATGCGCCCGACTGGGCCCTGGTTCCGGCCGAGCTCTGGCCGGCGGTGGAGGCGGCCGAGCGGCGCAAGGACGCCACGATCGCGCGCGAGTTCGAGTTCGCGTTGCCCCACGAACTCGACGAGGCGCAGCGATCGGCGCTGGCCATGGAGGTCACCCGTGCGCTGGTCAGTCGCTACGGGTTCGCAGCACAAGCCAGCATCCACAGCCCAGGCAGCAAAGACGGCTTGAACTGGCACGTCCACGTCTTGGCAACGACGCGGCGCATGGGGCCGGAAGGTCTCGCGGACAAAACCAAGGAGTTGGACGGCGGGCCTTCGGGACGTGTTGAAGTGCAGTGGGTGCGCGAACTCATCGCCTCCACCATCAACGCCCACCTTGAAAAGGCGGCGCTCGAGATTCGCGTGGACCATCGTCGTTTGGAAGCACAGGCCAATGACGCCCTGGCTCGCGGTGACTTGGTCGCCGCGGCCGTGCTCTCGCGAGAGCCGACCAAGCATGTGGGCAAGAACGCGACCGCCATGGCCCGACGGGGCCAGGCCTCTGAGCGCGTGGAAGCGAACCGCAGAATCGAAGAGGCCAACGAGGGGGCCTTCCAAAAACTCGTCGCTAGCTTCGAAAACGAGGGGCGAGCGATGGAAGTGCCCGACAGCCACAGCCACGAACAGGCCCAACGGGACCTCCGCCGTCCACCGGCCGTGCTGCCCCTGTCGCTGGGCCGCGGGGCAGGGCACATCGAGGTGTCCCGCAACATGGGAGCCATCGCCCAACGGCTGGGGTTGCTGGAGGAGAGCGCTCCCGGGGCGCCACGCCCGGAGCCGGTGTCCATCCCTACGCTCTTCGCGGAGCTGAGCCAGGAGTGGGGAGCGCTGCGCCACGAGGCAGTCGCGCGGGCGCTTCACGCCACACGCCAGCTCTTGGCCTGGGCGGCCGAGCGCGCCGCGGCGTTCGCCGAGCACACCCGGCTCCGCTCAGACCTGCTGGAGCTGGCTCGGCGGTTGCGCGGATTCAAAGCCAACCTGACCCGGTTTGCACGGCGCCTGCAGGCGGAGCAACGCGCCTCCAGGCTCCGCCATCTTGCGGAGCGGTCCTGGGAGGACTTCACCGTCAACAATCCGCAGCCTGGCACGTCATGGACGGAGCAGGATTGGAAGCAGCGGCGGGCGTGGCGCTTGAGCACGCTGGAAAAGCGGACGGCCGAGCTGGCGGAAGCGCGGGCCCGGGTCACCCCGGAGCAACAGGCCTTTTGCGAAAAGGAGGCGGCAGAGAGTGGCCGCCTCCTGGAGGCCTGGAGCCAGGAGATGCTCGGGCGCTATCCGCTCGAGCTCGACCGACCGCTGGTCTTTGGAGTCCAGGAGGCTCAACCGACTGCGCTCGACGACCTGCCGGCCCTGGACCTTGCGCCGAGTGGCCCCCGACCACCGCGCCCACGCCTCCACTGAAACAACGGTGCCCCGCTTGCGGGGCACTTTGTTGTTGGGGCGGCGGTGGCGGATCAGTGGAGTGTTGGCTTCTTCTTGTTCGCCACCGGATCGGGAGCCGCTTTGCGTCGGCGGTTCTTGCGCCACTCTTCGACGGACGGGATATCGCGCACCACGACCGCCTCCCGGGTGCGGATCTCTTGCAGGCGCGGTGCTTGCGACGGGGAGGGCGACGCTGGTGGCGGCGGCAGCGTCGGGGCCGGCGTGGGTGGGACGTAGTCGTGCGCCGGAGGCGCAGAGGAGCCGCCGCGGTATTGACGCACCATTTCCGTGGCTACCTCCAGGGCGTGCCGGATGTCGTCGACACGATCCGGCAAGCGGCAGTGCCGCTCTTGGCAGAGAAGGCCACTTACGAGACGGCTGGCGATTTGAAGAGTGAGTTCGGACTGCATGGATGCTCCTTGGAGCCTGTGGAAGGAGCTTTCATCCAAGCACCAAGTTGCAAACCCGCAAGTGCAAATTTCAGAGATATTTCACAAATATAAATAGGCGGCGCAAAGTTGGCTTTGCGCTGTCCTTTGATGCCTAGAAGGAGTCAATCGACGGTCAAGTTTCGTCAGTTGCCGGCGCGCGAGCTTTGGTGTCCTTGCTCCCAGTGGCGAGCGACGCCACCGCCAGCGAAGAGCTGTGACTGAAGCAAACAGACGTCGCAACGGTCTATCGAATGCGCTGCTACTTCCGATCGATCCTGTCAGCTGCGAGGGACAAGAGCGCAGCGATGTGCTCCAACTTGGAAGCGAAGACCGTAAGCGCTGCGGCTCCCAGTAGGACGCCAAGGCTTCCGGAGTAAACGAAGAGTGGCAAATCCTTTGCGTGGACAAGCATTTCGGCTTTTTCAGCTGAGGTTTGGAAATTGATGACAACTGCGCCGATTGCGGCTATCACAGATCCCATTCCGGCTTGGCGAGTCAGTCGCTTTGATTTGGCTTCCATGTGCTTGGAGCGCTCGCGCAACTTGAACGGATCGCACGCGGTCAGCTCTTGGACGACAACGTCGTCATGTTCGATGTCACGATCCAAGCTGTTGGCTGCATTGTGGTAGCCCGTTCGCACTGCCAGCAACATTTCGACGATCTGGCTGATAGCCCATATCAGAAAGAGAGTTAGAACTCCGATGAGCGGGAGCATCGTGAGGAAGCGGGTGACTTCCTTCGAAAGCAGGCCGACAAAGCCCAGACCTGCTGCGACAAGTATCACGCCCCCAAAGGCCAAGGTCGCTTTGAAGACAAAGCGCTGAATCCGGTCGAACGCGCTCGGCGGCTTGGGCCGCTTGAGTTTGTTTAGGAAGGCCAGGGTATTGGGAATGGGGGCGTAGTTGAGGGCGGTCATGTGATGGTCCAGGAATGGGCCCGCTCAGTTTGAAAGGCGCCAGTCTCGCTAGCCGCGACAGAACCAGGTCGGGGGCGGCTCATGAACAGTTGGCCGGCTCTGGGGATCCACATTGCAGGCTGCCTCGGCTACGATCCCGGACGCAGGACCATCCCTTGGGCACTATTTGCGGGTGTCCAGGTTGGAAAAGACGATTGGCATCAATGGGTTAGAGGGCTCTGAATTGTGTCCCTCTCACTCCGCCAGTGTCAAGGAAACGCCCGCAA
>NZ_AQOK01000157.1:0-3308 GCF_000364645.1 Xanthomonas sp. SHU 308
GTCGCCAGGCTGAGCCGTCGCGCAGCGGCGGCGGCGCGCACGGCTTCGAGCGTCCGACCGCACCGGTGGTGCGCGAAGTGGCGATCGGCGACACCATCACCGTGGCCGACCTGGCACAGAAGCTCGCGCTGAAGGGCGGCGACGTGGTGAAGGCGCTGTTCAAGATGGGCGTGATGGCCACCATCACCCAGACCATCGACCACGACACCGCCGCGCTGGTGACCGAGGAACTCGGCCACAAGCCGGTGCGTGCAGGCAGTGCCGACGCCGAGGACGCGCTGCTGGCGCACACCGAGGACGCGCAGGGCGAGAAGCTGCCGCGGCCGCCGGTGGTCACCATCATGGGCCATGTCGACCACGGCAAGACCTCGCTGCTGGACTACATCCGCCGCACCAAGGTGGCCTCCGGCGAAGCCGGCGGCATCACCCAGCACATCGGCGCGTACCACGTCGAAACCGATCGCGGCGTCATCAGCTTCCTGGACACCCCGGGCCATGCCGCGTTCACCTCGATGCGCGCGCGCGGCGCCAAGCTCACCGACATCGTGGTGCTGGTGGTCGCGGCCGACGACGGCGTGATGCCGCAGACGGTCGAGGCGGTCAAGCATGCGAAGGCGGCCGGCGTGCCGCTGATCGTGGCGGTCAACAAGATCGACAAGTCCGGTGCCGATCCGCTGCGGGTCAAGAACGAGCTGCTGGCGCAGGACGTGGTCGCCGAAGAATTCGGTGGCGACACCCAGTTCGTCGAACTCTCGGCCAAGACCGGCCAGGGCATCGACGTGCTGCTGGACGCGATCTCGCTGCAGGCCGAAGTGCTGGAACTGCGGGCGGTGGCCGAAGGCCGCGCCAGCGGCGTGGTGATCGAGTCCTCGCTGGACAAGGGCCGCGGCCCGGTGGCGACGGTGCTGGTGCAGCAGGGCGCGCTGAAGAAGGGCGACTACCTGGTGTGCGGCATCCAGTACGGCCGCGTGCGTGCGCTGTTCGACGAGACCGGCAAGCAGCCCGATTCGGCGGGTCCGTCGATTCCGGTGCAGGTGCTGGGCCTGTCCGGTGTGCCGGATGCCGGCGACGACTTCGTGGTCGTCGACGACGAGCGCCTGGCCAAGGACGTGGCGCAGCAGCGCGAGACCAAGCGCCGCGAGTCGCGCCTGGTGTCCTCGGCGGGCAGCCGCATGGAAGACATCATGTCGCAGCTCGGCAAGGGCGAAGGCCAGCTGTCGCTGAACCTGGTGATCAAGGCCGACGTGCAGGGTTCGGTGGAAGCGCTGAAGCAGTCGCTGACCGCGCTGTCCAACGAGCAGATCCGCATCAACGTGATCCACTCCGGCGTGGGCGGCATCACCGAGTCCGACGCGAATTCGGCGCTGGCCTCCAAGGCCACGGTGATCGGCTTCAACGTGCGTGCCGACGCCTCGGCGCGGCGCATCATCGAGACCAACGGCATCGACCTGCGCTACTTCTCGATCATCTACGACGTGATCGACCAGGTGAAGCAGGTGGCGTCCGGCCTGCTGGGCGTGGAGATCCGCGAAGAGATCATCGGTATCGCCCAGGTGCGCGACGTGTTCCGCAGCTCCAAGTTCGGCGCCGTCGCCGGCTGCATGGTCGTGGAGGGCGTGGTCAAGCGCAACAAGCCGATCCGCGTGCTGCGCGACAACACCGTGGTGTTCGAGGGCGAGCTGGAATCGCTGCGTCGCTTCAAGGAGAACGTCGACGAAGTGCGCAACGGCACCGAGTGCGGTATCGGCGTGAAGGCCTACAACGACGTCAAGGCCGGCGACCAGATCGAGTGCTTCGAGCGCATCGAAGTGCAGCGTACGCTGTAAGAGCCGGGAATCAGGAATCGGGATTGGGGAATGGGAAGAGCGGGGCGCTGCAGGTGCGTCGCTCGTCCCAGACCCTTCCCGATTTCTTTATTCCGAACAGAGAGATTTTCGCTATGCCCACCAAATCCTTTCACCGTACCGATCGTGTGTCCGCGCAGATCCGGCGCGACCTCGGCACGATCGTGCATGCGGCCGTGCGCGATCACGGCCTGCCGTCGGTCAGCGTGTCCGACGTCGAGGTCACCCGCGATCTGGCCCATGCCAAGGTGTTCGTCACCGCGCTGATGCAGGAACGCTCGGCCGAGGCGGTCAAGGGCCTGAAGGAGCTGGCGCCGCAGCTGCGCAGCGAGCTGGCGCGGGCGATGAAGCTGCGCCACGTGCCCGAACTGCATTTCCACTACGACGATTCGGTCGATCGCGGCGAGCGCATCGACAATCTGCTGCGCGACATGCCGGAACTGCAGCAGGCGCAGGACGACGGCGGCCCTGCCGCCGACGACGCCGACACGGCGCCGCGCAAGGACTGAGTCCGCTGCCGACGCCGCGGCGTCGGCGTCCAGTGTTCGAGTGCGGGCGCCCAACGCGAGCGTCCGTTTCGCAGTCGCGATCGCGGCGCTCTTTCATCCGTCTGGCGTCACGCTGTTCCATGCGTGCCGTTCGCCCGCGCCATGCCGGGGTCGGATCCGCCAATCCCGAATCCCCAATCCCGAATCCCCGCCCAACCCCCCATGCCCGTCTTCGGCCCGCGCCTGCCCCGTATCGTCTTCCGTCGCCTCGACGGCATCGTGCTGCTCGACAAGCCGATCGGCATGAGTTCCAACGCGGCGCTGCAGGCGGCGCGGCGGCTGTTCCGTGCGGAGAAGGGCGGTCACACCGGCAGCCTGGATCCGCTCGCCACCGGCCTGCTGCCGCTGTGCTTCGGCGAGGCGACCAAGCTGGCCGGGCTGCTGCTCGGCTCGGCCAAGGCCTACGAGGCAGAGGTCGTGCTCGGCGTCACCACCGACAGCGACGATGCCGAGGGCGCCGTGCTGCGCACCCGCCCGGTGCCGCCGCTGGACGCAGCGACCCTGGAGGCGGCGCTGGGACCGCTGCGCGGGCGTATCCGCCAGCGCGCGCCGATCTACTCGGCGCTCAAGCAGGGCGGCGAGCCGCTGTACGTCAAGGCGCGCCGCGGCGAGGCGATCGAGGCGCCGGAGCGCGAGGTCGAGGTGCATGCGATCGACGTGCTCGCCCACGCCGGCGACCGCCTGCGTCTGCACGTGGCCTGCGGATCCGGCACCTATATCCGCAGCCTGGCCCGCGACCTGGGCGAGGCGCTGGGCTGCGGCGCACATATCGCCGCGCTGCGGCGGCTGTGGGTGGAACCGTTCCGCAACCCGCAGATGGTCACCCTGGAGCACCTGCAGCACCTGGCCGCGCAGGATCCGGCGGCGCTGGAGGCGCTGGTGCTGCCGCTGGCCGCCGGCCTGGCCGATTTCCCGC
>NZ_AQOK01000158.1:0-4099 GCF_000364645.1 Xanthomonas sp. SHU 308
CATTTTGATATCTCCTCTAAGCGATTTGTCCGGCAACCGGTTGGTGCCTGGAGTCTCCGCAGGGGGCCATCAATTTGGCCAGTGCGGCTGGTGATATAAGTAACGGCGACAGGCTCGCAACCTTTAGCGATTTACTGCAGAAAATTCGCCGTTCCGGCGATGCGTAAAACACCAGGAATACCGCGGAGAGCCTTTCTCGGCCGCACTTCGGCAAACTTTAGGGCTGCCTGCGCGTTGTCTACCTATCCAGCGGCGATGACGATCTTTGTATAACGCGAAAGGCCCGGAAGCGTTGCCGCGCTCCGGGCCTTTCTGTATATCCGGTATATCGCCGATCAGCCGAGCCGGTCGAACAGCGACATTCTCTGCATCTGGGTAAAGATGGTCTGTGCCGCTTTCAGCGCCGACTGTTCCAGTTGGTACTGGGAGATCGCCTGGGCGTAGTCGAGGTCGCGCAGCGAGGACAGGGTGGTCTTCAGGGTCACGTCGTTGGAGGCGCGCAGGTCGGTGGCGTTGTCGATCGCCGCGAGCTGGGCGCCGCCGGCGGCGCGCGCGTCGATCATCTTCGACGAGGCCTGGGTGATGTCGCGCATCGACGACTGCAGACCGTTCTGCAGGGCAGCCTTGGCGGCCGGGGTGATCGGATCGGTGTTGAGCAGGTTGACCAGGTTGCTGATGGTGGAGAACACATCCTTGGTGGTCGAGGCGCCGATCTGGAAGCTGTCGCCGGCGGCGGGGGCGCCGTCCACGCGCATCTTCAAGCCGGGCAGGCCGATGCTCTCGCCGGCGGCATAGGTGCCTGTATTGACCACCGCGCCACTGCTGTCGCGCACCTCGTAGGTGGTGGCGGCGGTGAACACGACACTGTAGCTGCTGCCGTTCCAGGCGCTGCCGGAGCCGTCGCGGCTGAAATCCAGCAGCAGGCCGGTGCCGGTGTTGCCGGCGGCCGCATGCGCGTCCACGGTGCCGTCCCCGGTGGGCACGCGCATGAAGATCTCGCTGCCGGGCAGGGTGTCGGAGACCTTGGTGTCCGGTGCCACTTCCACGCTGCGCTGGGTCTGGTTGCCGCTGTAGACCACGTTGCCCGAGACCACGGCGAACGGGGCCGCATCGTCGGCGGTGCCGCCGAACAGGTAGCGGCCGGAGCCGTCGGTGCTGTTGGACAGGCTCAGCAGGCTGTCGTGCAGGGTCTTCAGCTCCGCGGCGATGGCCTTGCGGTCGGGCGTGGTCAGCGCCGAACTATTGGCTTCCACCGTCAGATCCTTGACCCGCGCCATCAGGTCGCCGGCCTGCGCCAGCGAGTTTTCCTGCAGGTTGAGCCGATTCTGCACGTTGTTGGCGTTGTCGCCGAAGCGCGCCAGCGCGGCCACCGTGCGGTCCAGGCTGACCGCGGTGCCCGCGGCGACCGGATCGTCGGCCGCACTGACGATGCGCTGACCGGTGGAGAGCTGTTGCTGCAGGTGCGAGATCGTCGCCTGCTTGCCGAGCATGGTGTTGAGCGACTGATTGAAGATCATGCCGCTGGAGATGCGATTGCTCATCGGACCGCGCTCAGGATGGACTGGAACAGGGTGTCGGCGGTGGAGATCAGGCGCGAGGCCGCCTGGTAGGCCTGCTGCAGCCGCAACATGTCCGCCGCTTCCTCGTCGAGGTTGACGCCGGACAGCGAGTCGCGCGCGTCCTGGGCGCTGCTCTGGATCACGTCCTGCGCATCGGCCGCGTACTTGGCCTGGCGCGCCGCCGAGCCGACCGTGGTGGTCAGGCCGGCCACCGCACCGTTGAGGGTGATGGTGCCGCCGTTGAAGGCCTTGGCATCGTCCAGGTTGGACAGCAGCAGGGCGTTGCCGTTGTTGCTCGAGCCGACCCCGGTCGGGCCCACCGCGAAGCTGTCGCCGGCGGACGGGACGCCGTCCATGGTCAGGCTCCAGCCGTTGGCGCTGATGGTCTGGCCGGCGGTGTAGGTCTGCGGCGCGCCGCCGTTGATCGAGTAATGGGTGGAATCGATGAAGGCGATGTTCGCCGGCGTCAGCAGGTTGGCGTTGCTGGCGTTGGTCGCGGCGACGTTGCTGACCTTGCCGGTGCCCTGGTTGCTGAGCGTGGCGCTGGCCTGGATCGGCGTCGCCGCGGCGATGCGCGAGGGGTCGCTGATGGCCACGGACAGCTTGCTGATGGCATTGGCGGTGGGCTGCAGCAGGAACTTGTCGCCGCTGGCGGCGGTGCCGGAGACCTGCAGGGTCACGCCGTTGACCACGAACGGATCGGCGTTGGTGCCGGAGCCGCTCATCGGGACGCTGGCGCCGGTGTCGGCGCGGCTGGCGCTCCAGGCGGTGCCGTTGTAGGTCAGCAGCAGGTTCTGCCCGTCGAGCTTGCTCAGGTCGCTGACGCTGGCGGTGAACGCCGCGGTGCCGGTGTTGGCGCTGTTGCCGTCCACGGTCGGCGCCGGCAGGTTGAAGAAATCGCCGCCCATCTGGCCGTACAGGTCCATGCCGGCGTGGTGCTGCTGGTTGTAACTGCTGGCCACGCCGGTGGCGATGCGGCCGAGTTCGGCCTTGGTCGGATCCAGAACGTTGCTGCGGAACTCCAGGAAGCCGCCGATCTGCCCGCCCAGCGCCTTGCTGGTGAGCGGCGTCGAGCCGCCCGGCGTCTTCAGCGCGATCTGCAGCTTTTCCGGCTGGTAGGGATCGGGACTGGTGACCAGGGTCGACGCATTGGTGCCGACCACCATCGCCTGGCCGCCGGAGGTGTAGACGTTCATCATCCCGCCGTCCTGCTGGATGACGCTGCCGCCGGTGTAGCCGATGAGCTGGCCGATCATCTGGTCGCGGCGATCGAGCAGGTCCGGTGCGGCGGCATTGGCGTTGGAGCCGATCTGGCCGTTGAGCTTGGCGATCTCGGTGGCCAGGCGGTTGGCTTCGGCGGTGCCGGCCAGCAGGCCGTTGTTGACTTCGCTGCCGAGCGAGTCGAGCTGGCCGTTGAGCTGCTTGAAGCGGGTGACCAGCGAATTGCCGGCGTCCAGCAGGTTCTGCCGGTTGGCGCTGGCCGAGGCGTTGGAGGACAGGCCGGTGGTGGCGTCGAAGAAGTTCGACCACTGCCCGGCGATGCTGGTGGCCTTGTCCGAGAACAGCCCGTCGACGCGGCTGGACAGGCTGGAGAGCTGCTTCAGCCGGGCGACTTCGCCGGTGCTGTCGAACAGGCGCGAGATCGCCAACTGGTCGGCGACGCGGGAGACGTCGGTGATCTGGGTGCCGTTGCCGATGAACTCGCTGCCGTACTGGCTCGGGACCGTGGTCGCGAACGTCGTCCGCTGCCGGCTGTAGCCGTCGGTGTTGATATTGGCGACGTTGTGGCTGACCGTGGACAGGGCCCGCTGGAAGGCGAGCAGGGCGCCGGTACCGGTGGAGAGGATGGACATGGACGGCTACCTCAACGGCGCACGAGGCCGGACGGATCGACGGTGCTGGCCAGAACGCGCTCGATGCCGCCGGCGGCGGCGCTGCCGATCGCGGCGACCGCGCGGCCGATGGTCGGGCCGCCGGCGATGGCGGCGATCTTGGCTGCGTAGGCGGGGTCGGTGGCGTAGCCGGCGCGCTGCAGGCCCTGGGCGAAGCCGCGGATGTCGGTGCCGGCCTTCAGCGCCTGCTGGTAGCGCGGATTGGTCTTCAGCAGGCGCACGTAGTCGGCGAAGCTTTCCGCCGGCGAGGAATAGGCACGGAAATCGGCGGTCTGCGACTGCTTGACCCCGTCCACGTACTCGTGGGTGCCGGTGGTCACGCGGTCGCCGTTCCAGCCGGTGGCCTTGATCCCGAACAGGTTGTTGGAACTGGCGCCGTCGCCGCGGGAAATGCCGCGGCGGCCCCAGCCGGTCTCCAGCGCGGCCTGCGCGACCAGGGCGCGCGCGTCCACGCCCAATTCCTGCGCGGCCTTCTGAGCATGGTTCCAGATCTTGGCGACGAAGCCTTCCGGGGTGCGCTCGCCGAGGCTGGCCGCGGCGGCGTTGGCGGCCGCGGCGGCGCTGGGATCGATGGCGGTGCCGCTGTCGGCGGCCGCCTGCACGTTCGACCAGCGGTCGTCGGCACCGGCCCAGGACAGGCCGGCGCTG
>NZ_AQOK01000159.1:0-8896 GCF_000364645.1 Xanthomonas sp. SHU 308
CGCCAGCGCCGCGGCCGCGCCGCGTTCGCCCAGCGCCGGGGTCACCCCGGACAGGTGCAGCCACTGCGCGCCGTGCAGCAGCGCCGGCCAGTCGTGCCGGTCGCCCGCATCCAGCGCGAAGGCCGAGCCGGCGCGATCGTAGGTGACCTCGCTGGGACGGTGCCCGGCGCCGGTGCTGAGGAAGTACAGGCCCATGCGCCCGGGCACGAAGCGCACTCCGCTGGTGTCCACGCCATGCCGGCGCAGTTCGCCGGCCGCGGCCTGGCCCAGCGGGTTGTCCGGCAGCACGCTGACCACCGAGACGGCATGGCCGAAATGCGCCAGCGCCACGCCCACGTTGGCCTCGGCACCGCCCACCTGCACCTCCAGCCGCGGCGTCTGCAGCAGCCGTTCGTGGCCGGGCGCGCCCAGGCGCAGCAACAGTTCGCCGAAGCAGACGATGCGGGAAACGGTCATGGCAAGCGGGTCCGGCAGCCGAAGGGACGCCAAGCATGCCGCGAAATGCAAACGCCGACCAGAAAAAGTGACTAGCGGTGTCATTTTTGTGCGGCAGCACGCGCTTCGGCACTGGCCGACGCCGCGATCCTGCGCTATCTCATTGACTGAAAAGACCCTCGGGTCGCCGGGTACTCTGTTGCGCTGCAAGATGCCGGGATGTTTCGCAACTGTTAACGTTGGTTTTGACCAGCGGTGTCATTCGCGACAACGCCCGCAGTTCCACGCCGTCATGTAACCCTTGGGAGGGGAGGACATGCAATCACGTACCGAACGCCGGAAGACACCGGTTACCTTGCTCGCGCTGTCGATCGGCCTGGCCCTGCAGGCCGGTGCCCTGCAGGCACAGGAAGCGCCGGCGTCCGCGCCGCCCGCCGCGGCCTCGGCCGATGCCACCACCGAGCTCGACACCGTCGTCGTCACCGGTTACCGCGCCAGCGTGGAGAAGGCGCTGGACATCAAGCGCGCCGAAAAGGGCATGGTCGACGCCATCGTCGCCGAGGACGTGGGCAAGTTCCCGGACACCAACCTGGCCGAATCGCTGCAGCGCATCCCCGGCGTGGTCATCACCCGCGACGCCGGCGAAGGCCGCAACATCTCCGTGCGCGGCCTCGGCCCGGACTTCACCCGCGTGCGCATCAACGGCATGGAAGCGCTGACCACGGTCGGCGCCAGCGACCAGAGCGGCGGCACCAACCGCGGCCGCGGCTTCGACTTCAATGTGTTCGCCTCGGACCTGTTCACCCAGATGGTGGTGCGCAAGACCGCCTCGGCCGATGTCGAGGAAGGCTCGCTGGGCGCCACGGTCGACCTGCGCACTGCGCGGCCGTTCGACTACGACGGCTTCACCTTCGCCGCCAACGGCCAGGCCACCTACAACGGCATGTCGCAGAAGGCCGATCCGCGCATCGCCGCGCTGGTCGCCAACACCTGGGCCGACGGCACCTTCGGCGCGCTGATGTCGGTGGCCTACTCCGAGCGCCAGGTGCTCGAGGAAGGCAGCGGCACCACGCGCTGGGCCAACGGCCCGAGCAACAACGGCTACAGCCCCACCTCGCCGTTCGCCGCGGCCAACAGCGCCAACGTGTTCAGCCCGCGCATCCCGCGCTACACGCAGATGGAGCACGAGCAGAACCGCCTGGGCGTGACCGGCTCGCTGCAGTGGAAGCCCAACGACAGCACCGAGTTCTCGCTGGACGGCCTGTACTCGAAGATCGATGCCAAGCGCGACGAGCACTACATCGAGGCGATCAGCTTCAGCCGCGGCGCCAAGCAGGGCGGCAAGCCCGAGATGATCGTGCGCGACGGCTACGTCGATCCGGCTTCCGGGGCGCTGCTCTACGGTCGCTTCGACAACACCGACATCCGCTCGGAGAACCGCCACGACGAGTGGAACACGGTCTTCAAGCAGCTCACCCTCAACGGCGAGCACCGTTTCAGCGACACCTTCAAGATCACCGGCGAGATCGGCACTTCCAGTTCCAAGCACCGGAACCCGATCCAGACCACGGTGATCATGGACAAGAACAACGTCGCCGGTTACAGCTACGACTACCGCAACAGCTACACCTCGCCGGTGTTCAACTACGGCATCGACCCGACCGCCGCCAACGGCTGGACGCTGGCCGAAGTGCGCATGCGCCCGCAGTCTGCCAACAACAGCTTCGACACCGGATCGTTGAATTTCGAGTGGAACCTGAGCCCGAACTTCACCCTCAAGGGCGGCGTGCTGGCCAAGAACTACGGCTTCGATACCAGGGAGCTTCGTCGCTTCGATGAGACCAAGTTGCCGACGTTCGCCACCGGCAATCGCATCGTGCCCACCGACCTGGTTGCGCTGGCCGGGCTGAAGGGCATCGAAGGTTCGCCGTCGAACTGGGTGGTGCCCGACCTCAACGGCATTGCCGACGCGCTGGGCATCTACAGCGGAAACGGCACCTGGGCCCTGGCCGAGCGCGTGGCCAATACCCGCAGCGTGGAGGAAAAGGACCGCGGCGGCTGGCTGATGGCCGACTTCGCTTTCGACATCGGCGCGATTCCGTTCTCCGGCAACGTCGGCGTTCGCCATGTGCGTACCAATCAGTCCTCCACCGGCTACGCGCTGGTCAACAACGTGCCGACGCTGACCACGGTCGAGCGCGCGTACAGCGACACCCTGCCGTCGCTGAACCTGGTCGCCGAGATCACTCCGGACTTCCTGGTCCGTTTCGGCGCCGCCAAGGTGATGGCGCGTCCTGGCCTGGGCAATCTGACCCCGGGCGTGATCGTCAGCGTCGCCGGTGGCGCGCGTACCGTCAGCGCCGGCAACCCCAACCTGGATCCGATCCGCGCCAAGACCGCCGACCTCGGCTTCGAGTGGTACCTGCAGGAAGGCGCGATGCTGGGTCTGGCGCTGTTCTACAAGGACATCAACAGCTTCGTGCAGTCCCCGAAAAGCGTCGCTTCGTATGCCAGCAGCGGCCTGCCGGTCAGCCTGCTCGACGGCACCGGCGCAGGCGCCACCGACGATTTCGTCTTCAGCGTGCCTGTCAACACCCCGGGCGGCAAGTTGAAGGGCGCCGAGTTCAACTACATCCAGCCCTTCAGCTTCCTGCCGGGCAAGTGGGCCAATTTCGGTACCCAGCTCAACTACACCTACGTGCAGTCGAAGATCCAGTACGTCGACAGAAGCGGCGCGCTGACGATCAATACCGACCTCAACGGCCTGTCGAAGAACTCTTACAACGCCACGCTGTTCTACGAAGGCGAGCGCTTCAGCGGGCGCGTGTCGCTGACCCACCGCGACGGCTACCTGACCCAGGTGCCGGCCCCGGAAACCGGCTTCGACGTGCACGGCATGCGCGGCACCAATGTCGTCGACGCCAAGCTGACCTACAAGATCGACGAGAAGATCGACATCAGCCTGGAAGGATCGAACCTGACCAACGTGCCGTACTACGAGTGGGTGCAGACCAGCGCCACCGGCGCGCAGCTGCCGCTGACCTACAGCGAGACCGGCCGCCAGTACGCGATCGGGGTGCGTTACAAGTTCTGAAGACTGCGTTCGCCGGTGCCGCGCTGCGGCATCGGCAACGCCCCGCTGCCCGCATACTTGCGGGCCGGGGAGGGAGATCGACGCGCGCCGCCACGGTGCGCGCCGATCGCAAAGGAGCGAGATGAAACAGGCAATGTGCGGCAGCGCGGTGGGCGCCGGCGGTGGTGTGTCGGCGATCGGTCTTGGGGTGTGGCGTCGCCTGAAGGCGAAGGCGGTGCACCTGCTTGCGTCCATCGGCTCTCCGCGATTGCCACAGGATGTGCCGGCATCGCGCGTCGCGGCTGACGCCGCTCCCACAGTGCAGTACCGCACATGTGGGAGCGGCGTCAGCCGCGGCGCGCGGTTCCTACCCACTTCGGCAAAGCAAGGCTCTACTGCATACGCCGCCAAATCGCAGAGCCCAGGTCGCATCTCACACCGCCTCGCCCTGCTCTGTGCCCTCGCGTTGCCAGCGATCGCCGCAGCCGCCCCCCCTGAACTGCTGTTCCGCGTCTCCGCCGACAAAGGCCTGGACGCCGACGTCGCCCATGGCGACCCCCAACCCAACTTCCGCGACAAGATCGCCCTGGTGCCGACCGGTGTCTCCGGCCAAGCCATCGAATGGGCCGACGACGGTGTGCTGTCCTGGAACGCTCCCGGCAACCTCTACACCCAGCGCGGCACGCTGTCGTTCTTCTGGCGCTCGCGCTACCCGGTGGGCGAAGCGCCGTTCGTGATCTTCCGCGTCGGCTACGCCGACCACACCAGCTGGGACATGGCCTGGCTGCGCATCGACTGGAACGGCCACGGCTTCGATGCCTTCGTGACCGACGCCAACCTGGCCCGCACCCGCGTCTCCTTCAAGCTGGACAAATTCCCCGCGCCGAACGCCTGGACCCACCTGGCCTTCGCCTGGGACGAGACCCGCGGCGTGCGCCTGTACGTGGACGGCAAGGAAGCCGCACGCGTGGACTGCACCCAGGCCTGCGCCGACGGCGGCTCGCTCGACTTCGACGCCGCGCTCGACCAGCTCGGCCTGGCCGCACGCGTGCTGGCGCCGCACCAGGTGCAGAGCCGCTACAACTTCCTGCGCGGCAGCGATTTCGACGAGATCCGCGTCTACGACCGCATGCTCGACGCCGCGGGCGTCGCCGCGCTGGCCCGGCAGCAGGAACCGCGCAGCGCCGAGACCGTGCCCGACAACGCCGCGCGCAACGCCTGGCTGCACCGCTTCGGCTGGGACCACGGCCGCGCCCCGCCGGCGCTGGATGCCCCGTCCACGCGCATCCGCAAGGTCGAGTTCGCCGACGCCAAGGACCTCAAGGAGTGGATGTGGAAGGCGACCGACGGCATCGCCGAGACCACTTGGCCCGGCGTCTATAACCGCTCGCGCCTGCCCGGCCGCAACGACTACTTCCAGTTGCCCGACTGGAACGTCTACGTCGAAGGCGGCAAGGCGCTGGACCTGGCCCTGCCCGACGAACCGTTCAACCGCATCGAACTGCGCGGCGCCGCCTACGGCCAGGCCACCTATGCCGCCGCTGGCGCCACGCCTGCGCCGCTGTTCTCGCGCGCCCAGGGCACGGTGCGCAGCGTCGACCAATTCGAGCGCCGCCGCGGCGGCCACCTGCGTTTCACCAACGTCGCCCAGGAAACCCCGATCCAGGAGATCTGGGCCTACGACGTGGGCGCCGGCGCCGAGCCGGCCCACCCCAGCGCCACGCTGCGCTACACCGTGCGCAGCGACATCGCCCCGGACTACGCCAACCTCGCCGCCTTGCGTGCCTACATCGCCGGGCGCTACCCGCCGGACGAGCGCAGCACCGTGGTCGCGCTGCCGACCAAGGCGCCGTCGCGCAAGCGCGCCGACGAAAAGACCGCGGTGCCGCCGCTGCCCATCGTGCATGTGCTCATTCCGTCCAACCTCGGCGACGCCCCGGCCGCGCAGCCGCTGATGCGCAGCTGGTCCTACGGCTGGGAGAACATGCACGATGGCCTGGACGGCATCGCCATCGACCTGCCGGCGCTGCAGCTGCCGGCCACGCACAACGGCCTGATCCCGCTCAACATCCGCGTCAAGGATCCAATCTGGCCCGGCCGCGACATGCTCGACGTGTCGGTGTCGGTCGCGCCCGGGCAGGCGCGCACGCTGTGGCTGGACCTGCGCGACCGCATCCTGACCGACGACAGCCTGATGCTCAGCATCGCCTCTGCCGCGCCCGGCTTCGATGCGCGCGCGCTGGACGGCGCGCAGATCCGCCTGCTGTTCAAGCCGCGCGAGCAGGCCAAGATCGAGCACATCGCCGACCGTTTCAACCAGGTCAAGGACAACTGGGGCTTCCTGGTCGAGGAACACACCACCTCCAAGCGCCAGCGTCTGTACGCGCGCCTGGATGCGGACATCCACGACCTGCTGCGGGTGGATCCGGACAACGCGCTGGGCCGCCAGTACTGGGCCGACATCAGCTACGGCAACCAGGGCCCGCTGCCGGTGCAGTTGCCGCAGCCGCCCAAGGGCGTGCCGGGCTGGGCGTTCTGGCAGCTGGAAGACCTCAAGGCCACGCGCCGCTACATCAACTGGTGGATCGACGAACGCCAGGTGGATTACGGCGATTTCGGCGGCGGCATCTCCGACGATTCCGACCTCACCCAGCAATGGCCCGGCGTCGCCCTGATGGGCGTGGATCCGGACAAACTCAACGCCTCGCTCACCGCCCTGTCGGACGCCAACTACCGCAACGGCATGTTCACCGACGGCCTCTCCACCATCGAGACCGACGAACTGCATTCCTACGAGGACGGCATCAACATCAACAGCGAAATGCTCTACCTCAACTGGGGCGACCCGCTGACGGTGGAGCGGCTGATGCGCACGGTGAAGGCGTTCGACAACATCATCCAGGTCAACCCGCAGGGCCACCTGCTATTCGCCAGCAACTGGTTCGGCGGGCGCAAGGTCTACCGCGAACCGAACTGGCAGTGGCAAAAACCCTACTCGTTCCCGATCCTGCACCCGGCGCTGCTGCTGGGCGGCTACAACGCCGACCCCAACAGCCGCCGCATCGTCACCGGCCTGGCCGACGGCTACCTGGCCCACGCCTACACCGACGCCAAGGGCCAATGGGCGCTGCCCAACGAGATCAACTGGGCCACCGGCAAGACCCGCGGCGGCAGCCTGTTCGACGGCAGCGGCGGCCCCGACACCCTGCACACCTTCTGGGCCGCCTACCGCTGGACCGGCGACGCGCGCTACCTCCAGCCCATCGACTACCGCGTCGCCAAGGCCGGCCCCGGCGGCCTGTCCCTGCTCAACGAAAACTTCCTCGACGTGCTCGGCAAGCGCGACAGCTGGGGCGCCAGCCTGGCCAAGGCGGCAGCAGATGCCGAGGCCGACGACGCCCCGGACTTCGCCCACCACGTCGCCTGGGAGCAGAGCGGCGACCCGCGCTGGCTGGAAACCCTGTACCGCGCCGAGACCCGCGACAAGCTGCAGAGCTTCTACATGAACACCGAAGGTCACTGGTGGAGCGACCGCGTCGAATCGCCCACCGTGAACCTGCAGCGCGCCCGCCTCGGCGGCGTCGCCCTCAAGCGCAACCAGACCTACCCCGGCCACACCGTCAGCTGGCGTTTCGCCGATCCCGAAGGCGCCGTGCAGGTGGCGCTGCTGCTGCCCAAGCCGCGGCAGGATCGCTTCACCGTCATCGGCTACAACACCAGCGGCAAGACGCAGCGGGCGCAGATGACCGGGTGGAATGTCGCGGCTGGGCAGTGGCGGATGCGCGCGGGTGTGGATCGCGACGGCGATGGCAAGATCGATGGCAAGGCCGCCACCCGTGAATTCGCGTTCGAGAAGAGCGGGGCGGTGGACGTGGAGTTCCCCGCCGGCAAGACGGTGGTGATGGAGTTCGAGCTGGTCGCGCCCGCCGCGGTGCCGGTCGAGTTGCGGCCGGATCTGGGGATCGGGTGTGGGGATGTGCGGGTGACCGCGGACGCTATCGAAGTCACCGTGCATAGCCTGGGGCATGTGGATGCGCCGGCGGGGTTTGTGGTGTTGGAAGATGCACGTGGCAGGGAATTGGCGCGGGCGGCGTTTCCTGCGTTGGAGGCGCCGCGGGACCTGGAGCCGAAGACGGCGCAGGTGCGGTTGGTGGTGCCGGGTGGAAAGAGCGCCAAGGGAGGACTGCTGCGTGTCGTCACCGAGGGCGACGTGGCGGAACTGACCCAGAGAAACAATGCAGTGGATGTGCCCTGATTTAATCGGGTCCACATCAAGACGGGCCCTTGCCTAGCGGGACGCGCATTCACCCCGGAATGTCCCCGACTGACGGCTTACATTTGTCTCCCCAAAAAGTGTGACGCTGTGCTAGAACAGAGTTGTCTGTGGGGGAGGACGGACTTCCACCGGACATGATTGGACGGTTGCGCCTGGGGATACGCGGCGCAGAGCGTCCATCTGTAATGGAAACGCTAGGACGCCACATTTTCTTAGGGGAAATCGATGTTTACCAAAGTCTCGATCATCGCGGCGCTAGCCGGGTTTGCCTTGTGCCTGGCTGTTGCATCTGCGGATGCACGTGCGCGCGCATCTGGTTCACACCACACGAAGAATCACGGCGGTCACTACACGTCGGGCCATGGTTCTTCGCATAAGGGTGGTAGCTATCTATCGTAATCTAAGCACTAACAATCAATACCGCCGACATAAGCGCTGATTTTTACAGGTTGCGAACTTGGCAACTTGAACAGCCACTCCGGTACAAGACATGGCATCAGTCCGATCCTTCCACGTTACCAGAGCCTTAGACATACCTCTGGCTGCGGTTATCCGATGTTTCTGGCGAATTGATGGAATTTAATACTAATAGTTAGCTCCAAGGGGCGATCAATGGCAACCGATTCAAAAGCACTACGCTGCGGCCTAGTGATGCCAATATCCGCAATTGACGGTTTGCCGGAAAGCCACTGGGACGAGTTACGTGCCATCATCAAAGAGGCATTGGCGGATACGGGGTTCACTGTTGAGCTTGTCAGTGATTCGAATGAGATTGGAATCATCCAAAAGCGCATCGTCCAGAATCTGTATGACAATGACATCGTCATATGCGACGTTAGCGCAAAAAACCCCAATGTCATGTTCGAACTTGGAATGCGTCTTGCGTTCGATAAGCCAGCGATAATTATTAAAGACGACAAAACCAATTATTCGTTTGACACCTCGCCAATCGAGCACTTGCAGTATCCCCGAGACCTCCACTATCACGCTATACAGGCGTTTAAAGTAAAACTCCGAGATAAGGTGCACGCAACTTACGAGGCATCAAAAGGTGCAGAATACACGACATTCCTAAAGCACTTTGGTCAGTTCGTCGTTGCAAAACTCGACGA
>NZ_AQOK01000160.1:0-11196 GCF_000364645.1 Xanthomonas sp. SHU 308
CGCCGACCGCCGGGGCGGCGTCGCCCAGCGAGGGTTCGCGGCGCGGCGCGGCCGGATCGGCCGGCTCCACGCGCCGGCCCTGGCTCGGTTTCTTCGGGCGGCCGAACAGGAAGATCGCCGCAATCAACAGCAAGCCGGCGGCGAGGATGCCGATGCGTAGCATTGCCATGTCGGACATTCAGGGGTTACTCCGGCAAGGGTACACAGGGGGAAAATAACTGGCGGGTGCGCATCGGGTCCGCCAACGCGGGAACCAAGCCTCGACGCGCATCACGTCCTTTAGCATGTCACGTCAGGCCGCGCCCGCCAAACGCGCGGCCTCCTCGAGGTCCACGCTGACCAGGCGGCTGACGCCGGGCTCGCGCATGGTGACGCCGCTGAGCTGATGCGCCGCCTCCATCGTCGCCTTGTTGTGGCTGACGAACAGGAACTGCACTTTCTCGCTCATTTCCTTGACCATCGCCGCCAGGCGGCCGACGTTGGCCTCGTCCAGCGGCGCGTCCACCTCGTCGAGCAGGCAGAACGGTGCGGGGTTGAGCTGGAAGATCGCGAACACCAGGGCAACCGCAGTCATCGCCTTCTCGCCGCCGGACAGCAGCGAGATGCTGGACACGCGCTTGCCCGGGGGCCGCGCCATGATCGCCACGCCGGTGTCCAGCAGGTCCTCGCCGGTCAGTTCCAGGTAGGCGTGGCCGCCGCCGAACAGGCGCGGATACAGCGCCTGCACGCCGGAGTTGACCCGGTCGAAGGTGTCCTTGAAGCGGCCGCGGGTCTCGCGGTCGATCTTGCGGATGGCGTCTTCCAGGGTCTCCAGCGCGGTATTCAGGTCGACGTCCTGCGCTTCCAGGTACTCGGCGCGCTGCGCGGCCTCGCCGTACTCGCTGATCGCCGCCAGGTTGACCGGTTCCAGCCGGCGCATGCGTCCATCGATCTGCTGCACCGCCTGCTCCCACTCGGCGGAGTCGGCGTGTTCGGGCAGGCCGTTGATCACGTCCTCGAGCACGAAGCCGGCCTTGACCACCGCCGCCGACAGCTGCTCGGCGCTGAGCACCAGCGCCTGCTGGTCGAGCCGGCGCTGGGCGATGCGTTCGCGCTGCGCCAGCGCCTGTTCGTCGCGCTGCTGGCGGGTCTGCTCCAGCGCGCGCAGTTCGTTGTCGATGCCATCCAGCAGCGCGCGCGCCTCGCCGAGCGCGCGGTCGGTGCGCACGCGCTCGCTCAGCGCGGCCTGGTGTTCGGCCTCCAGCGCCAGCACCGGCGAGTCGCCCTCGTTCAACTGCGCGCTGAGTTCGCCCAGGCGCGCGTCCAGTTGCCCGCGCTGGTTGCCCATGCGCTCCAGCGCCTGGCTCAGCGAGGCGATCTGGGTGCGCTGCGACTCCAGGGTCAGAGCCAGGGCATGCGAGGCCTCGCGCACCCGCCGCGCGGCGTCGCGGGCCAGGTCGCGCGCCTCGGTGAGCTGGCGGCGCTCGCTTTCCAGCGCATGCCGCACCGATTCCAGGTCGCCCATGCTGGTGACCGCGTCCTCCAGCTTGGAGCGTGCCTCGCGCGCCTGCTCGCGGCTGCTGTCCAGGGTCTCCAGCAGCTGCGCGACCTCCAGCTCGATGCGCTCGATGCGGGTGCGCGCGGCGTCGACCTTGCCCTGCTGGCTCTGCAACTGACCGGCCAGTTCGGAGGCGCTGCGGTGCGCCTGGTACAGCTGGCGCTGCGCGTCCTCGCGCTGCTGCTCGCCGGCCAGCAACTGCGCGCGCATCTCGCCGAGGCGGTGTTCGAGATCGGCCTCGCGCTCCTGCAGCGTCTCGATCTGGCCGCGCAGGCTCTGGATCTCGCGCTCGCGCAGCAGTGCGCCCTGCTTGGCCGCGCCGGACCGCGACACGCGCAGCCAGCCCTGGCCCAGGCGCGCGCCATCGCGGGTGACGATGGAATCGCCCTCGCCCAGCTGCGGCAGCAGCGCGCGCGCCGCGCTCAAATCCTCGGCCGCGTGCAGCCGCGCCAACAGCCGGCGGATCGCGATCGGCCCCTGCACCTTGGCCGCCAGCGAGGTCGGCGCGAAGGTCTCGGCCGCCTCCTCGCCGCTGACCAGGGCGATGCGGCCTTCGCCGAGTTCGCCCAGCGCATCGACCAGTTGTTCCGGCGCCTCCACCAGCACGCCTTCGATCAACTGCCCGAGCGCGCCTTCGACGGCGTTCTCCCAGCCGCTCTCGACGTTGAGCCGTTCGCCGACGCGCGCCGCCGAATCCAGCCCGCGCGCCTGCAGCCAGGCCACCGCCGCGCCCTGCTCCTGGCCGAGTGCGGCCTGCTGCAAGGTCTCCAGCGACGACAGCCGGCCGCGCGCGGCCTGCGCCTGCTTGCGCACGTCGGCCAGTTCGGCCTGCGCGGTGCGCTGCTGGTCCTGCAGCGCCGCCACCGCCTGCTTGCGCGCCTCGACCTGCTCGATCAGGCCATCCAGCGCGGCGCGCTGGGTCTCGTGCTGCAGTTCCAGTTGCGCGAAGGCGTCGGCCAGCGCGTCCAGGTCCAGCCCGGCGCGCTCGGCCAGCAGCGCCTCGCGGCGACGCTCGGCCTCCAGCGACTGCCGGTCCAGGTAATCGACGCGGGTGCGCTCCACTTCGCCGGCACGCGAGGCTTCGGCGGTGTTGCGCTGATGCGATTCCCAGCGCTGCTGCCAGTCGGCCAGGCGCGCCTCGGCCTCGCGCAGCGCTTCCTGCTTGTATTCGTTGTCTTCCTGCAGCTGCTCCAGCTGCGGGCCGGCCACGTCCACCGATTCGCGCAACAGGGCCAGCTTGGCCTCGTCGGTGCCGATGTGCTGGCCGAGCTCTGCCAGCGCCAGCTGCGCCTCATCGCGCGCCTTGTGCAGACGCTGCGACAGGTCGCGCTGGTGCTGGATCTGCTGTTCGATCCGGGCCAGCGTACTGCCGACCTTGTAGACCTCGGCCTGCGCGGTGCTCAGCGCCTCGGCAGCCTCCTCGCGGCGCACGCGGCCGGTCTCGATGCGCGCCTCGGCATCGCGCTGTTCGGCGATCAACTGCTGCAGGCGCGTCTCTTCCTGGCCCAGCGCCTCGCGCAGGCCCTGCAGGCGTCCGTCCAGGCCGCGGTATTCCAGCGCCTTCCATTGCGCATCCTTGATCCGCCGCTCTTCCTGCAGCGCCTGGTACTGCTCGGCCTGGCGCGCCTGCCGCTTGAGGTGCTCGAGCTGCTTGCCGATCTCCTCGCGCAGGTCGCCCAGGCGCTCCAGGTTCTCGCGGGTGTGGCGGATGCGGGTCTCGGTCTCCTTGCGCCGCTCCTTGTACTTGGAGATGCCGGCGGCCTCCTCCAGGTACACGCGCAGGTCCTCCGGACGCGCCTCGATGATCTGGCTGATCATGCCCTGCTCGATGATCGAGTAGCTACGCGGGCCCAGGCCGGTGCCCAGGAACAGATCGGTGATGTCGCGGCGCCGGCACTTGGTGCCGTTGAGGTAATAGCTGCTGCTGCCGTCGCGGCTGACCTGGCGCTTGACCGAGATCTCGTTGAACGAGGCGTACTCGCCGGCGATGGTGTGGTCGGTGTTGTCGAAGATCAGTTCCACCGTGGCCTGCGACACCGGCTTGCGCGCCGAGGACCCGGAGAAGATCACGTCCGTCAGCGAATCGCCGCGCAGCCGGCTGGCCGAGCTTTCGCCCATCACCCAGCGCACCGCGTCGATGATGTTCGACTTGCCGCAGCCGTTCGGACCGACGATGCCGGTCATGTTGGTCGGCAGATGCAGCGTGGTCGGATCGACGAAGGACTTGAAGCCGGACAGCTTGATGGTCGACAGGCGCATGGTGCAGGCAATCCATGGCAGACGCCGCCGGCATTCCGAGCTGCGCTGCCGCTAATGAAGATCCAGGTGAGGTCCTGCTTCCAACCCATTGATGCGGCTACACCGCCGGGCCGACATCGGACACGAGTTGCTGAGTATAGCGGCCCCCGCGCGAGGCTGGGGCGGCCTGCGCCGGGCGACGGAGATGCGACGGCGGTCGCACTCGCAGCCGACGGGTCTTGCGCCGACCGCGTGCGGCCAGGGCCGCATGGCCCGCCGACGAGGGCGGCGCCGGTCGGCAAAAACGACACGGGCACCTTGCGGTGCCCGTGTCGGTACAGCGATGACGCAAGGATCAGGCGTCGGCTTCGACCACGACCTTGACCGTGGTTTCCACGTCGGCGTGCAGGCGCACCAGCACTTCGTACTCGCCGATGTTGCGGAACGCGCCTTCGCCCAGCACCACTTCGCCCTTCTCCAGCGGCATGCCGGCGGCGGTGAAGGCCTCGGCGATGTCGCGCGGGCCGACCGAGCCGTACAGCTTGCCTTCGGTCGACGCGTTGGCCTTGACGGTCACGCTGGCGCCTTCCAGCTTGGCGGCGCGGGCTTCGGCGTCGTCGTGGATCGACTTGGCCTTGGCTTCGTACTCGGCGCGCTTGGCTTCGAACTCGGCGATGTTGGCGGCGGTGGCCGGCACGGCCTTGCCCTGCGGCACCAGGTAGTTGCGGCCGTAGCCCGGCTTGACGTCGACCTTGTCGCCGAGGCCGCCCAGGTTGGTCACTTTCTGCAGAAGAATCAGTTGCATGGTCTTGCTCCGTTATTCGTTAGCGTCGGCACGCGGCCGGCGCAACGGGTGCTGTCCGAATAGGAGAAGCCGGGATTGGGGATTGGGGAGTCGGGATTGCGCCCGACGGCACCGCACTTTTCTAATCGCCAGACTTCGCTTGAATGCCCGCACCGGAGGGTGCGGGCCGTATCGCTCCGGGAGGCCCGGAATTAAACGTCGTGGTTGTCCGTGTACGGGATCAGCGCCAGGAAACGCGCGCGCTTGACCGCCGTGGCCAGCTGACGCTGGTACTTGGACTTGGTGCCGGTCACGCGGCTCGGCACGATCTTGCCGTTCTCGGTGAGGTACTGGCGCAGGGTGTTGAGATCCTTGTAGTCGATCTCCTTGACGCCTTCGGCGGTGAACTTGCAGAACTTGCGACGACGGAAGAACTTGGACATGAGCGTGCTCCTTAGGCGGCTTCGGCGGCGTCGCCGTCGGTTTCGGTGGCGGCGGCGGGCGCATCGCCCTCTTCGTCGTCGCGACGACGGCGCTCACCGCGCTCGGGCTTGTCGGCCTTCTCGTCCTTGCTCTTCATGATCAGCGACTGCTCGGTGTCGGCGCCGTCGCGCTTGATCACCAGGTGGCGCAGCACGGCGTCGTTGAAGCGGAAGCTCTCGACCAGCTCGCTCAGCACGGCCTGGTCCACTTCGATGTTCAGCATGACGTAGTGGGCCTTCACCAGGTTCTGGATCGGGTACGCCAGCTGGCGGCGGCCCCAGTCTTCCAGACGGTGGATGGTGCCCTTGCCGTTCTCGACCAGCGACTTGTAGCGCTCGATCATGGCCGGGACCTGCTCGCTCTGATCCGGGTGGACCAGGAACACGATTTCGTAATGACGACTCATGGTGTGTACCTTTCGGATGTGGCCTTGCGGCCGGACAGCCCCCCGCGGTGCGAAGGCGGTGGGGCAAGGACTCCCGCCGGGAAGGCAGGAAGCCGCACATTATGGCGTAGAAGTGCCGCTGTGGACAAGGTGCCGTGACGGGCGACCGGGTGATGTCCTGACTCGATGAGGCCGGGACCCGGGACCCGGGACCCGGGACCCGGGACCCGGAAAAGCGAGGCCGACCAGCCTTTCGTGGCGACATACCTCAACCCGCCTGCACCAGGCAGCGCATCCGGGCCGCTCTTCCGGGTCCCCGGTCCCCGGTCCCGGGTCCCGGCCTTCGAGCTCATCCCACAAGGAGGTCGCGCCGCCGCAGCGGCGACGTTCAGGCCGCGCCGGCGTGCGCGGCGTCGGTGGTGAAGCTCTCGCCGCAACCGCACTCGGCGGTGGCATTCGGATTGCGGAACACGAAGGTCTCGCCCAGGCCCTGCTTGGCGAAGTCGATCTCGGTGCCGTCCACCAGCGGCAGGCTGGTGGCATCGACATAGATGCGCACACCGTCCTGCTCGAACACCGCGTCGTCCGCACGCGCCTCGCGCGCCAGGTCGGTGACGTGGCCCCACCCCGAACAGCCGGTGCGCTCCACGCCAAAACGCAAGCCCAGCGCGCCAGGCGTCTGCGCGACGAAGCGCTGCACGCGGGCATGGGCGACGGGGGTGAGACGGATGGCCATGACGAACGACTCCGGCGACTGCGAGCGGACATTATAGGAAGGTTGGCGGCCAATCGCCGCCACGCCTCGCAAGCGCTGCACTCCAGCCAGTACACTTGCCCCTTCCATATCGAGTCGCTGCGGCGAGGATTCAAGTCATGACGGTGGTGAGCGTTGCACATGCGCTGGCCGGGAAGATCCCGGAAGGCGGCGAAGTCACGGTGCGGGGATGGGTGCGCACGCTGCGCGGATCCGCCGGACTGGCTTTCATCAACGTGTCCGACGGCTCCTGCTTCGCCCCGATCCAGGTGGTGGCGACCGATGCCCTGCCCAACTTCGACGAGGTCAAGCGGCTCACCGGCAGCTGCTCGCTGATCGCCAAGGGCGTGCTGGTGAAGTCGCAGGGCAAGGGCCAGTCGTACGAGATCCAGGCCAGCGCGGTCGAGGTGGTGGGCTGGGTCGAGGACCCGCTGACCTACCCGATCCAGCCCAAGCCGATGTCGCCGGAGTTCCTGCGCGAGGTCGCGCACCTGCGCCCGCGCACCAACCTGTTCGGCGCGGTGACGCGCATCCGCAACTGCCTGGCGCAGGCGGTGCACCGCTATTTCCACCAGAACGGCTACAGCTGGATCAGCACGCCGATCATCACCACCTCCGACGCCGAAGGCGCCGGGCAGATGTTCCGCGTCTCCACCCTGGACATGGCCAACCTGCCGCGCGACGCGCAGGGCCAGGTCGACTTCGGCCGCGACTTCTTCGGCAAGGAGACCTTCCTGACCGTGTCCGGCCAGCTCAACGTCGAGGCCTACTGCCTGGCGCTGAGCAAGGTCTACACCTTCGGCCCGACCTTCCGCGCCGAGAACAGCCACACCACCCGCCACCTGGCCGAGTTCTGGATGATCGAGCCGGAGATCGCCTTCGCCGACCTGGCCGAGGACGCGCGCGTGGCCGAGGACTTCCTCAAGTACCTGTTCCGCGCGGTGCTGGACGAGCGCGCCGACGACCTGGCGTTCATCGCCGAGCGCGTGGACAAGACCGCGATCAGCAAGCTGGAGACCTTCATCAACTCGCCGTTCGAGCGCATCGAGTACGGCGACGCGATCGGCCTGCTGCAGAAGTCCGGGCAGAAGTTCGAGTTCCCGGTGGAATGGGGCCTGGACCTGCAGACCGAGCACGAGCGCTGGCTGACCGAGCAGCACGTCGGCCGCCCGGTGGTGGTGACCAACTATCCCGAGCACATCAAGGCCTTCTACATGCGCCTGAACGACGACGGCAAGACCGTCGCGGCGATGGACGTGCTGGCCCCGGGCATCGGCGAGATCATCGGCGGCAGCCAGCGCGAGGAACGCCTGGACGTGCTCGACGCGCGCATGCTGCAGTTCGGCCTGGATCCGCAGCACTACGGCTGGTATCGCGACTTCCGCCGCTACGGCACGGTGCCGCATGCCGGCTTCGGCCTGGGCTTCGAGCGCCTGGTGGTGTACGTGTGCGGGCTGAGCAACATCCGCGACGCCATCCCCTACCCGCGCGCGCCGGGCAGCGCCGAGTTCTGAGCCGGCACGGGGAGCGCGCGCCATGATCCTGTTCTTCGCGCTGTGCTTCGTCGGCGTGGCGATCGCCGGGGCCAGCGCGTTCCTGATCTTCTGGCCGCTGACCCTGGTGCACATCCGCGACCGCCATCCGCCGCTGGTGGCGGCGTTCGGGCCGGGCGCCTTCCTCAAGCCGGTCGCGCTCGGCTGGCTGCTGGCGCGGCGCTACCGTCCGCTCGGCGACCGCGGATTGTCCGGGCTGGCCACGCCGGCCTGGCTGTCGCTGATGACCATCTTCTTCGGCCTGGGCATGGCCGCCCTGCTCTGGCTGCTTTCCCTGGTGATTCCATGACCTCAGATTCTCCCGCCCACGATCAGTGGTACCTGGCCAGCCTCGGCCGCCTGCTGGTGTGGGCACGCCTGCGCGTGCGCGACGCCGGCACCGCCGAGGTGCTGGACAGCGACGGCAACACCCTCAGCTACGACAGCGAGGACACCGCCCGCGCGGCGCTGTTCGATGCCGAATTCGTCGCCTTCGACGGCCTGGACGAGGACGATGCGCGGGCGCGCGGCTTCTCGTTGGGCGAGGTGGCGCCGCCGCAGGCCGACGACGACGCCGGCCTGCGCGGGCGCATGACCCAGACCCTGGGCGCGCGCGCCTGATCCGGGGATGCACGTTCCGCCCGCCTTCGCCGAACACGACCTGGGCGCGCTCGATGCGCTGATCGCGGACCACCCGTTCGCCACCCTGGTCACCGTCGCCGACGGCCTGCCATGCGCCACGCCGTTGCCGGTGCTGTACCGGCGCGACGGCGAACGCATCCTGGTCGAAGGCCATTGGTCGCGGGCCAACCCGCAGGCGCGGCACGCCGGGCCGGCCTTGCTGATCGTGCACGGCCCGCATGCCTACGTTTCCCCGGGCTGGTATCCGGACAAGGAGGCGATGGCGCGGGTGCCGACCTGGAACTACGCCACCGCGCACTTGCACGGGCAGCTGCACCCCAGCGACGACGAAGCACTGCTGGCCGACGTGGTGGCGCGGCTGAGCGAACGCCACGAACGCGCGCTGGGCAGCGACTGGCGCTACGAGCCGGACAACGACGCGCACCGGCGCCAGTTGCGCGGCATCGTCGGCTTCCGCCTGGAGGTCGAGCGGGTCGAATTGAAGTTCAAGCTCAGCCAGAACCATCCGCCGGCGAACCAGGCCGCGGTACGCGAGGCGCTGCAGGGCCAGGCCGACACCGGCGCGCAGGCCGTCGCGGCGCTGATGCATGCGCGACGTCCGGACTGAACCACGCCGCCACCAGCGCGGCCGACCATGCAGTTGTGCGCACCGTCACGGGACGCGCGGCGGCGTGCGCCGCCTCACCCACACCGGCTGGCCGGTCCCTGCCGGTCGTGCCCGGCATGGCGCGCACTGGCCCTGCCTCCCTCCAGCGGCGACAGACCTTCGCGGATCGCGTAGCGCGTCAATTGCGCGATGCTCTGCATGCCCAGCTTGAGCATGATGTGCTCGCGATGCGTGCCGATGGTCTTGACGCTGATGTGCAGGCGCGCGGCGATCTCCTTGGTCGACAGCCCCTCGGACAGCAACTGCACGATCTCGCGTTCGCGCGAGGTCAGCAGCGTGTAGGCCGAGACGGCATCGCCGGGCGGACAGCGATACTCGCTGACCAGCGACTGCGACAGTTGCGGGCTGATGTACAGCTGATCGTTGCCGACCTGCTGGATCGCGCGCAGCAATTCGTGGAAGGTGCTGTTGCGCGCCAGGTAGCCCTTGGCGCCGGCGTCGATGGCGGCGCGCACGTTGGCCGCGGCATCGGAGGCGGCGATGCAGATCGCCTTGCTGCGTGGGCTGCGCTGCAGCAGCCGGCGGGTGGCCTCGATGCCGTTGAGGCCCGGCAGCATCACGTCCATCAGCACGATATCCGGCTGCCGTCGGGTCACCAGTTGCACGCACTCCAGTCCGTCGACCGCGTGGCCGACCACGTCGATGTCCGGCGTGTTGTTGAGCAGGGCCACCATGCCCTCCAGCACGATGCTGCGTTCGGCGGCAATCACGATACGTGTGTTCATTCTCTACCTGTGTTGGCAATGGAACTCCCAACGCGCGACCGCGCGGCAACCCGCGTCCCCCTGCAGCGCGACGCGCCCCTTTTTCACTCGATGCGACAGCGCTGAACCTGCGCTTGCATTACGTTCTCAGCTTGTCACGCTGCGTCATGGCGGCCATCGGCTTCAGGCTGATATGGATGGCGACGACGGCTGAACTTGTGCGGATTGCCGCATTCGTCTCGGTTCGTAGACAGAATCCCGTGCTACCGCGCACGCGCTGTGACGCAGAACGAAATCCTGCGCCGACGAACGATGATGGGAACACGGGCGATACGCCGGTGTCGCGCCAGCGGGTTCATTCCGCTGCCGGCGATGGCGATGGCGGCGGCGGCAGACGCGCGGCTTCCACCTGCAGCATCCCGCGGGCGAACTCGGCGAGCCGCTGCTGGATCGCCGCCGGCGGTGTGCCGGCCTCGATCGACTGCTGCAGGGCCATCAACTGCGCGGCCAACTCGCCCTGCCAGCGCATGCGCTCGGTGTCGTTGCTGGCGCGCTGCACTTCCAGCGACGCCTGCGCCTGCGCCGAGGTATCGCCGCGCACCAGCGTCTCCATCAGATCGACCAGACGCTGCAGCAGGCGGTACACCGCGGTCGCGGAGAAGCCGCCCAGCATCGCCAGGGTCGGCTTGCCGAAACTGCGCATGCTGCCGCTTTCGAACAGATCCGGCGGCAACACTTCGACCAGGATCAGCCCGGCGATCAGGCCCAGGATCATGCGCGCGCCGTAGGAGGCGTCGTACTTGGGGTCGTAGCTGGCGTCGGCGACATAGCGGTGCACCTGGAACAGCGAGGAGAACGAGGCGCCCAGGCCGGCGCAGAACAGCAGGAACAGCGCATTCCACAGCAACACGCTGCCCGAGGAATCCAGGAAGCCCAGGCGCACGTTGTCCGCGCTGACCTTGCTGGACAGGGCCGTCGCCACCACCGCGAACAGGAACAGCAGCGAGGTGGTGGTCAGCGCACGCACCAGCGGCAGCGGGCCGAGCAGGGTCGCCCAGTGCGGGCGGCGACGCTCGGCATCGAGCAGGAACACCGCCTGCGGCGTGGCCGGGCGGATCAGTTGCGCCAGTCGCCGGTGGGTGACCGCCAGTTCGTGCGCGTGCACCTCGATGTCGCCGCCATCGGCGTCCGGCGTGCCTGCGCCCAGCAGCGCCGACAGGCGGGCGATCAGCTCCGGCGGCACTGCCATGCCGTGCTCCAGCGCATAGCGCGCCATCGCTTCGCACTCGGCGCGCAGTTGCGGCAGGATGCCCGGCGGCGGCAGCCGCGGTCCGGCACGGCGGGCCGCGGTGAGCCGGCGCCACGCGGCGCCGGCCAGCGTCTTGATCCAGACGTTCATCGCATCACTCCTGGACGGACACGGTGGCCGGCACCTGCGCGCGGCGGATCAGGGAGTGGCGGGGGGGGGGT
>NZ_AQOK01000161.1:0-6823 GCF_000364645.1 Xanthomonas sp. SHU 308
CTTTCGCGACGCGTCCCGGCGCGGTCCACGGTCTGCAGGTCGAGCTTGCCGTCCGGTCGTACGCGCAGGGTCAGCTGACCGTCGCTCAGGCGATCGCAATAGCCGCCATCGGCGATGCCCAGCGAATACAGCGCCGTTGCCTCGCGCACGCCAACGTAACGCCCCTCCAAACGGCACTGGCGCGGCGGGCCATAGCGCAGTTGCACGGTGGGATTGCCAGGTGCCTGCGACGTCGCGGCGACGCTCAGTTCCACGTCGATCGCCCTATCGCCGGAGTCGGGACGCATCATCCCTCGCCACTTGCCCTGCAGCGGGCTGGGCTGGCCCGGATCGCCATGCAGCACCACCGGCAGATCCTTGCCGTCGACGTTCAAGCGCAGGTCGTCGCCGCTGCGCTGCAGGCGCAGCGGCTTGCCCATGAGCTTGTCGCAATAGGCCCCGCCATTGACCGACTCCAGTGCGAAACCGGCACCCGGCTGCGGCTTGACCAGCAACACGCAGTTCAACGGCGAGGCGAATATCAGCCTGGCATTTCCCTCGCGCTGGACCAGGCGCACGGCGGCCAGGCGCTGCGCATCCAGCGCCAGGGTGCCGCTCCATTCGCCGGGCGGCAGCGCGTCGGCACCGGCGGCGAACGGCATGGCCAGGCACAGCGCCAGCCAGAGCGGGAAACGCGCAACACCACGCGAACGGATACGCATGCGACTCTCCTGTTGGATACGAAAGGAAACGATGGGCACGGTCAGGACAGACCGAACCAGAGCAGCGCCACCACGGCCGCCACCAGGCACAGTACGGCAAGCAGCCACAGCGCCCGGCGTCGACGCCGGCGCAGCCGCTGCGCGCGGGCCAGCGAGCGCAAGTCGATGTGCAGTTCTCGGCACCACAGGTCGGTGTCGTGCCGGGACAGGATGAAGCCGTGTCTACGCATGTGCGGTCTCCTGGGCGGAATCGTGCGGGGCGGGCGCATCGGACAGCTGCCACAGCTTCAGCCGCTGACCGTCGAATAACACCTCGCCGACCGGGGTGTGGGTGCCGCGGAACAGGATCTGCAGGCGGTGCCCGGGCCGCCGCGGCCGGCGCGGCAACACCTGCAGCAGCAGGCGCGGCGCCTCGTCCGGCACCTCCTCCACGTCCAGTTCGACGTCGAAGGCCAGGGCCAGTTCGCCGATCTGCGGCAATTGCCAGGCGCGCAGCTCCCACAACGGGATCTGCAGCGACGGCGGCTCGGCCGCGTCCGTCGCCACCGGCAGCGTCTCGCCTGCGCCGAAGCAGGCGCGCAAGGCCTGTGCGTGACGCGCGCGGCAGCGCCGCTGCGCATCCAGCAGGGCCGCCGACAGCCCCTGCAGCAGCAGGTCGAACTCGCAGCGCAGGCTGGCCATCAGTCGTCCTTCATCCAGCCGGGCTTGCGCGGGAAGCCCACGTGGTAGCACAGCCACTGCATCACCACCTGGTGCTCGCCGATCTGCAGCACGGCGAAATTCTTCTCGGTGCCGATGATCGCGCCCTTCGGCGAATCGCTCAGGCAGCGGTTGAGCAAGGCCCGCGCGGCTTCGATCTGCTCGGGCGATTGCATCTGCGTCGGGTTGTCGCTGCCGACCACGACCCGCTTGACGAACTTGACTTCAGTAAGGTCGAACATCGTTGACGAGTCCCCCGACGAGATGGTTCAACGGACCGCTATGGACTTACGCGGGAACCGGCTCGGGCTTGCCGATCTTGCGCGGCGCCACCGAGGTCTGCAGGATGTCCAGCACCCGCGCCAGACCTTCCGGCGGTCCCTTGTCCGCGGCATGCACCGAGACGTGGTACTTGGCCGAGTTGTCCGAGCTGCGCGTGTTCTCCTTGCTGGTGGAGACCGAGCCCTGGATATGCACCTTGGCCTTGAACAGGCCGAAGCCGTATTCCACGTCCGCCGACATCGACGCCGAGGCATCGGTCTTCTCCTTCGAGGAGAAGGACGACTTCACCTCCATGTCGAAGGTGATGTCCACGGTCTGGATGCTCAGGCTGGGCACGTTGACGATGGCCAGCAGCGGCACTTCCAGTTCGACCTCCTCCTCGGCGATGCCGCCGGCCTTGTCCGGGTCGTCGACCGGCCGCTTGAAGCGGAAGCTGGCGGTACGGGTGGCGCCGGTTGCCTGCGGATTCTTCGGGTCGGGGTTGTCCGGCGGCAGGAAGCCGATGACGCGGATGAAATCGGCGGTGGCGCGGGCCAGCTTGACCTGCGCGTCGCAGGCCGCATCGAGCGGGCCGCCGATCAGGTCGCCCATCGGCAGACCCTTGAATTGACTTGACATATTGACGAGTTCGTCAGCCATTGCAGTGACTCCTTCAGTTGGTGGGATTGGTTACATCGTCCGTGCCCGCGACGTCCGGCTTGTCGGCCATGACCGTCTTGAACACGCCCTGCGTCTGCGCCAGATGGTTCAGCAATCTGGCCGCTCCGTCAGTCGGTTCGGTCCCCTCCACGCGCAACACGACGTGGACGGCACTCTGGCGCTGGCTCCGCGCGCTGGCGCTGGTATCCACGCGCACGCTGGAACGGGTGGCGGTGCGCTTGGCCTGCCAGGCACCGCGTGGGCCGGGCGACTCCGGCGCGAAGAAGCCGTCGGCCGACTGCAGGCCGCCGAGGTCGCCGAGCTGCGCATCGAAGCTGATCTCCACGTCCTTGATCCGCAGCACGTTGGTCGAGACCAGCGGCAGCAGCGGCGCGCGGTAGTAGTCCTCGTCGCCTTCGGCGGCCTGCGGGTGCTGCGACGGCAGGCGGATGATCACGCTCTTGGGCCGGTGGAACTCGTCGAAGTAATCGCCGAGGTTGGCCATCTGGTGCTGCTCGATGCGGTCCTGCGCCTCGATCACGGCGCCGGCCAGCGCTTCGATCAGGTCGTTCAATGCGGTCGGTCCAGCCATGGTCGCTCCTGGAGAAAGAAGGCCGCCGTCGGCGACGGCAGCGGATCGGCGGCACTTGCCGCGCGCGCACTCAGCTCAGGTCGGGAAAGGAGTCGGTGCGCGCCAGCCAGCCCTTGAGGAACTTGCCCAGCGGCGGCTTGGCCGCGACCAGGCGCTGGTAGTAGTCGCGCCGGCCCTGCTTGTAGCGTGCGTACAGATCGCGCTGGTCGGCGGCCTTCAGCGCCGCCAGGGTGGCCGGGCCGAACTTGCCGTCCTCCGGCAGCTGCAGCGCCGGCGCCTGCGCGTTGAGCACGCGCTGCAGCAGCTTGATGGCGTTGTTGCCGGCGTTGACCTGGAAGTCGAACAGGATGTTGGCCAGCGGCTGCAGCGCGATCTCGTCGCCGTGCACCGCGTTCCAGTAGCAAGTCTTGTAGATCACCCCGGCCTGCGCATCGGTGAGCGCGCGCAGGTTGTCCAGGGTCGGTTCCAATTGCAGCAGGCTCTTGGCGTATAAGCGAAACGTCGCCAGGGTGACGCCCTTGTTGGTGGCGCCGCCCGGATCCACCGGATCGTTGACGAAGCCGCCCTCGTGCTTGAGCAGGGTCGGAAAGAACGCGTTGAAGTCGGCCATGGGATCCTCCGCTGATGCCCGGTGTGGGCGTGGAGGAAGTCTGCGCAGCGCGCCGCATCGGCGGGATCGGCAAAAGCCCGATCCGGCGGCGGCTGCGCACTGAGACGCCGTGCGCATGCGGATCCCCGCGATCCGGGCAGCGGCGTCGGCGCGCGCCGCGCACCGGCCGCAGGCTTCTGGAATAATGCCGGGCTATGAGCAAAATCGAACAACTGCTGGACAACAACCGCTCCTGGTCCGAACGCATCAACCGCGAGGATCCGGAGTTCTTCAGCCGCCTGTCCAAGCAGCAGACCCCGGAGTACCTTTGGATCGGCTGCTCCGACTCGCGGGTGCCGGCGAACCAGATCATCGACATGGCGCCGGGCGAGGTGTTCGTCCACCGCAACATCGCCAACGTGGTCGTGCACACCGACCTGAACTGCCTGTCGGTGATCCAGTTCGCGGTCGAGGTGCTGAAGGTGCGGCACATCCTGGTGGTCGGCCACTACGGCTGCGGCGGCGTGCACGCGGGCCTGACCCGCGCGCGGCTGGGCCTGGTCGACAACTGGATCCGCCACGTCACCGATGTGGCCGAGAAGCACGAGCACTGCCTGCAGCAGGCCGGCGACCTCAACGTGCAGCACGCGCGCCTGTGCGAGCTCAACGTGCTCGAGCAGGTGGTCAACGTCAGCCGCACTTCGATCGTGCTCGACGCCTGGGCGCGCGGCCAGGAACTGACCGTGCACGGCTGGGTCTACAGCCTGCGCGACGGCCGCGTGCACGACCTGGGCATGGAACTTGACCGCATCGACGACCTGGCGCCGCGCTACGATGCCGCCCTGGCGCGCATCAGCCAGGACCGCGAGGACCGCTGAGCGGCGCGCCGCTCCGCCATCTCGATCAAGGATCCGCATGCTCCCCGGCCCGCTCAACCTGCACACCTGGATCGACGCCCACCGGCACCTGCTGAAGCCGCCGGTGGGCAACAAGTGCATCCACGCCGGCGACTTCATCGTGATGGTGGTCGGTGGGCCGAACGCGCGCAGCGACTACCACTACGACGAAGGCCCGGAGTGGTTCTACCAGCTCGAAGGCGAGATGGTGCTGAAGATCCAGGAAGACGGCGCGGTGCGCGAGATCCCGATCCGCGCCGGCGAGACCTTCCTGCTGCCGCCGAAGGTGCCGCACTCGCCGCAGCGCGGCGCGAACTCGGTGGGCCTGGTGATCGAGCGGCGGCGCCTGCCGCACGAGCAGGACGGCCTGCTGTGGTTCTGCGAGCGCTGCAACCACCTGCTGTACGAAGCCTACTTCCCGCTGCAGAACATCGAGACCGACTTCCCGCCGGTGTTCGCGCGCTTCTACGCCTCCGAATCGCTGCGCACCTGCGCCCGCTGCGGCCACGTGCATCCGCGGCCGGCGGCCGACGCGCCGTGACCGCCCTGCCCCAACGCCGTTCCGGCTCGCGATGCTGCGCAGCCTGATCGCACTCAAGCCGCGCGACGTGCCGGTGCGCGTGGCCCTGCGCAACACCGCCGCGGTGGTCGCGCCGCTGGCGCTGGGCGTGGCCGCCGGCCATGCCGAGTTGGGCCTGGCGGTGTCCACCGGCGCGCTCAACACCATGTTCTCCGACCAGCCCGGCCCGTACCGGGCGCGGATGCAGCGCATGCTGATGGCCGCGCTGGCGGCGGGCGTGGCCGCGCTGCTGGGCATGCTGATCGGCGCGCACACCGTGGCGCTGGCGCTGAGCGCGCTGCTGCTCGGCCTGGGCGGCGGTCTGCTGGTGGCGCTGGGCCCGGTGGCGGCGCGGGTCGGGCTGACCAGCATGATCCTGCTGGTGGTCAGCGCCGACGTGCGCCTGCCGCCGCTGCAGAGCGTCGGCGTGGCCACGCTGATCTTCGCCGGCGGCGTACTGCAGATGCTGATGGCGCTGGCCGCCTGGCCGCTGCAGCGCTACCGCCCGGAACGCTTCGCCCTGGCCGACCTGATGCGGCAACTGGCCGGCATCGCCCGCCAGCGGCCCGGCGCGACCGCCGCACCGCCGGCCACCGAAGCGGTGCTCGAGGCGATGGTGATGCTGCACGGCGAGCACCGCTCGCGCGGGCGTGCGGTGCAGGCGTTCCGGGTCATCGCCGAGCTGTGCGAACGCGCGCGGCTGGAGCTGCTGACCCTGGCCGACCTGCACGGACGCCTGGACGCAGGATCGCCCGCGCGGCTGCCGATCGAACGCGTGCTCGAACGCAGCGCGGTGGTGCTGGACCAGCTCGCGCACGCGCTGGACAGCGCCGAGGACCCAGACGCGGCCACTGCGTCGATGACCGGATTCGACGATCTGGTGGATGCGCTGGCGCAAGTGCAGGCGCAGACCGAGGACACCCGCGAACGCCGCCTGCTGCGCATCGCCGTGGCCCGTGCGCAGGGCCTGGGCGGCCAGCTGCGCGCGCTGGCGCGCAATGGCCGCTGGGCCAGCAGCCGCGGCGAGATCCAGGCCGAACTGGCCGAGGCGCAGTTGCCGGCGGCGCTGCGTCCACTGGCGCCGCTGCAGACCTTGCGGGCGAATCTGAAGCTGTCCTCGGTGGCGTTCCGCCACGCGCTGCGCTGCGGCGTGTGCCTGGCGCTGGCGGTGCTGTTCGCCCGCTGGCAGGCGATCCCGCACGGCTACTGGATCCCGATGACCACCGCGATCGTGCTCAAGCCGGATTTCGGCGGCACCCTCAGCTTCGGCGCACTGCGCGTGGCCGGCACCTTCGGCGGGCTGCTGCTGGCCACCGTGCTGGCCCACTTCGTGATGGACGGGGCGGTGGTGCGGCTGCTGTTGCTGACCGTGTTCTGCCTGGGGTTCCGCCTGCTGACCCAGGTCAACTACGGGCTCGGCGTGGCCTGCCTGACCGGCATGCTGGTGCTGCTGCTGTCGTTCGAGGGCATGGCCCCGGGCGAGGCGATCGGCGAGCGCATCCAGGCCACCGTGCTCGGCAGCGCGCTGGCGCTGGCGGCCTACGCGCTGTGGCCGACCTGGGAACGCAAGCACATCCGCGCGATCCTGGCGCAGTTGCTGCTCGCCTACCGCGACCATCTCGATGCGGTGCTGGAAGGCCGCCTGCAGGCGCTGCCGGACACCCGCGCGGCCTCGCGCACCGCGCGCACCAACGCGCAGGCCTCGATCGAACGCCTGCGCGGCGAGCCGCGGCGCAAGCGCAACCTGCGCGAACTGACCCTGGCCGAATCGGTGCTGGCCAACGGCAACCGGCTGATCCGCGCCTCGCTGGCGCTGGAGGCGGTGCTGCGCGATGCGCCGCCGCTGCCGCCGTTGCCGGAACTGCA
>NZ_AQOK01000162.1:0-7373 GCF_000364645.1 Xanthomonas sp. SHU 308
GCGGGCGGCGCCGCGCGCGGCGTGGCGCCGGCGCTGCTGGAGGCCGGCGTACAGCAACTGGTGGTGGTCAACCGCGCGCCGGAACGCGCCGACGCGCTGGTCGATGCGCTGGGCGAGCCGGCGCGCGCGATCTCGCGCTACTGGGAGGACCTGCGCGAGCTGGGCGATTTCGAGCTGATCGTCAATGCCACCACCATCGGCCGCGACCCGGCCGCCAGCTTCACCCTGCCGCTGTCGCTGATCAACAGCATGACCCTGGCGGTGGACCTGAACTACGGCGAGGTGGCGATCGCGTTCCTGGCCTGGGCGCGCGCGGCGCACTGCCGCGACACCGTGGACGGCCTGGGCATGCTGGTGGAACAGGCCGCCGAGAGCTTCGAGGCCTGGCACGGCGTGCGCCCGGACACCGACCCGGTGTACGCCGCGCTGCGCGAGCGCGATGCCGTGCTGGTCAGCGCCGACTGAAACACTTCGCCTCCACCCTCTATCCGGGAATAAACGCATGGACGAATCATTGATGCTGCAAGTGCTGACGCGACTGCTCACGCAGTTGCCGCTCGCGCTGGTCTATGTGGTCGGACTGGCGCTGCTGTTCACGCGCCGTCCTGGCCGTGCGCGCACCTTGGGAATCTGCGGGCTGGCGGTCCTGCTGCTGGCCCTGGGCCTGGGGCTGGCGTTGTGGTTCGTGCCGATGTGGTTGATTTCCCAAGGCCACAGTTACTCGTCGATCTCGAGCTTGTTGGGCATCGTCAACGGCGCGGTCGCCTTGATCTTCGCGGTGGGCATGCTGCTGCTGGTGCTGGCGTTGCGCTTCGCCATGCCGCCGCGCGTCGCAAACCCGCACTGATGGCGTCGCGGCGACCCGCGTCCAGGGAGATCGTGCTGCGAGAACCGCAGGGACGCCCGGGCCGCGCCTATGGCGTGGTCCTGGTCGGCGCCGATCGCCCCGTTCGCTGCCCATCAAGAGGAGGTCCTGCGTGGACTCTGTCGCCGTGAACTATCTCTTGCTCACCGCGCTGTTCCAGTTCCCGATCCTGGCGATGTCTGCGGTCGGGCTGGGGTTGCTGGCCACGCGCGGCCCTGGCAGGCCGCGTACCCTCGGCTTGTGGGGGTTGGGCGTGCTGGTGCTGGTCGTGGTACTGACGACGGGCATGTCGTTGTTGCCGGCGTGGCTGATGTCGCGCGCGGCGAACGCGACCGAATCCAACCTGTGGATGGTCATGTCGGAGGCGATCGTCGCGCTGCTGACGGCAGTGAGCGCGCTGTTGCTGGTGCTGGCGTTGTGGTTCGCCCTGCCGGCGCGGCGGGCGCCATCGCAGTGAAGAACAAGGGCGTGCGTCGTCCAGGGAGGCGAGGATGTTGGCGATGAGCGTGCACCCGGTGCTGGACATGAGCGTGCTGACCGGCGGGCTCGGCCTGCTGGCGCGGCTGTTGCTGCCGCTGATCGCGTTGCTGCTGCTCCCGCGGCTGGCGCCGGGCCGCGCACGCACGCTGGCGCGGCTCGGGCTGACGGTGCTGCTGATGGGCGCGATCCTGCCGCGCCTGTTGAACGCGGTGCTGGGCTGGGTGGAACTGATGACGCCCCAGTTCCGCGGCACTCATCCGGACGCCTATGCGCTGGTGCATCTGCTGGACGATGCGCTGTACGTGGCTGGGCTGGCTCTGCTGCTGCGCGCGCTGTGGCTGGCGCTGCCGCGCAAGGCCGCGCCGCCGCCGCCATAACACGGCGCGCAGCGCCGTTCAGTTCCCGCGTTTCAGTCCTTGCGACGGGACGTGAGAAAATGCCGGGATGACCGATTCCGCTTCGCCGTCGACGCCGCCCGCGTCCGGCCCGTCCCCGCGTCAGCTCACCGAACCGGTCAAGCTGGCCATCCGCGATGCCTACGCCAAGCTGCAGGCCAATACGCCGGGCTTCCGCGTGCGCCGCGCGCAGAGCCAGATGATCGGCGTGGTCTCGCGCGCGCTCGGCACCTCCGGCGGCGTCGGCGTGGCCGAGGCGCCCACCGGCGTCGGCAAGAGCCTGGGCTATCTGACCGCCGGCGTGCCGATCGCCCTGGCGAGCAAGAAGAAACTGGTGATCAGCACCGGCACGGTGGCGCTGCAATCGCAGCTGGTCGAGCGCGACATCCCGGCCTTCCTCAAGGCCACCGGGCTGGAGGCCACGGTGGCGCTGGCCAAGGGCCGCACCCGTTACCTGTGCACGCGCAACGTCGCCGAGCTGCATGGCGAGGCCGCGCAGGACAGCATGTTCGAGGACGAGGCGCCGCTGTACGACCGCCCATTGAGCCCGGCCGAGGCCGAGCAGGCGCGGGCGCTGGCCAAGGCCTACGCCGACCGGACCTGGAACGGCGACCTGGATGCGGCGCCGGAGCCGGTGCCGCCGTCGCTGCGTGCGCGCATCACCACCAATGCGGCCGGCTGCGCCGGGCGCCGCTGTTCGTTCGCGGTGCAGTGCCCGGTGCTGAAGGCGCGCAGCGAGGTGCGCGATGCGCAGATCGTGGTCACCAACCACGCCCTGCTGCTGTCGGCGCTGTCGCTGGGCGACAGCGACAACGGCCAGCCGCTGATCGCGCCGCCGTCGGACATGCTGCTGGTGCTCGACGAGGGCCACCACATCGCCGGCGTCGCCATCGACCAGGGCGCGGCGAACCTGCCGCTGGACGAGATGGCGCGGCGCACCGGCCGCCTGCAGGCGCTGGTCGGCGCCGCCTACCGGCTCGCCGACAAGGACCGCATCGGCAACCAGTTGCCCAACGAGGCGGTCGAACTGGCCGCGCAGGTGGCCAAGGGCCTGAAGGCGTTCCGCGCCGAGATCGAACGGGTGTGGGTGCCGGAGCCGGGCCAGGACGAACCGATGTGGCGCGCGCCCAACGGCCGCCTGCCCGAGGACTGGAAGCCGCTGATCGATGCGCAGGCGCAGGACACCGGGGCGCTGCTGAACTGGGTGCAGGCCGCACACCAGATGGCGGCCAAGTCCAAGCAGGAGGACGCGGCCAAGGAACGCCTGCAGCGCAACCTGGGCATGGCCCTGGAGATGGTCGAGCAGCAGTACGCGCTGTGGCTGGGCTGGCGCCGCGAGGACCAGGACGGGCAGCCGCCGATGGCGCGCTGGATCACCGCCTCGCGCGATGCCGATCTGATCTGCCATTGCTCGCCGGTGTCGGCCGCGCAGGTGCTGCGATCGCTGCTGTGGAGCGAAGTGGACGCGGCCGTGCTGACCTCGGCCACGCTCACCGGCGGCGGCGACTTCCAGGCGCTGGCGATCGACAACGGCCTGCCCGCGCATGCCGAGATGGTGTCGCTGTCCTCGCCGTTCGACCTGCCCAACCAGGCCGAGCTGATCGTGCCGGCGTTCCCGGTGGCGCCGGACGACCGCGAGGGCCATCCGCGCGAAGTGGCGCGCTACCTGGTGCGCGAACTGGACTGGGGCAAGGGCTCGATCGTGCTGTTCACCTCGCGCTGGAAGATGCTCAAGGTGGCCGACCTGCTGCCGCTCGCGCAGCGCAACCGCGTGCTGGTGCAGGGCGAGGGTTCCAAGTCGCAGATGATCGGCGAGCACATGCGCCGCATCGGCGCCGGCGAAGGCTCGGTGCTGTTCGGCCTCAATTCCTTCGGCGAGGGCCTGGACCTGCCGGGCGAGGCCTGCACCACGGTGGTCATCACCCAGGTGCCGTTCGCGGTGCCGACCGATCCGCAGACCGCCACGCTCGGCGAATGGTTCGAGAGCCGCGGCCTCAACGCCTTCAACCTGATCGCGGTGCCGCACGCGCTGCGCACCCTGACCCAGTTCGCCGGCCGCCTGATCCGCACCGCCGACGACCACGGCCGCGTGATCATTCTCGACTCGCGGCTGCTGACCAAGCGCTACGGCAAGCGCATCATCGATGCGTTGCCGCCGTTCAAGCGGGTGATCGGCTAGGCGATGTGACGCCCGTTGGGTTGTCGATGTGACGCCGTTTGCCGAGCTTGCATCGCACTGAGGGCAACGGCGTGCGGTCGCCGCCGCGGCGCGGACAGGGCGCGCGCGCTGGTCTAGTATCGCGGGCGACAGGGGGAATCATCATGCGAATCGCCAGACAGTGGGCGTTCGGAGCGGCGTTGTGCGTGCTGACCGGCATCGCCGTGGCGCAGCCGACGGGCGCACCGACAGAAGACGCAGCAGCGGCAGCGCCGGCCAATCCGGCCTATCGCACGCAACTGCTGCAGTTGATCAGCGACGACGCACAGGCCCGCGCCGATCTCAAGCGCGACTATTCGCCGCAGCGGCTGCAGCACGACACCATCTCGTTGCGCGCGTATGCGCGCGAGGTGCGAACGGCGCAGAAGGAAAGCCAGGAGCGCCTGACCGATCTGATCCGGCGCCAGGGCTTTCCCGATGCGCAGGCGGTCGGCGCCGACACGGCACACGCGGTGTTCCTGATCGCCCAGCGCATCACCGAGTCGGCGTTCCGCGCCGACTTCCAGCGCGGCATCGATGCGGCCGTGCAGCGCGAGGCCTACAGCCGCGCCGATCAGACACTGTTCGCCGACCGCAGCCGCGCGCTGAGCGCGAAGCGCTAGCGTCCGCCATCGCGGCAGAGCCGGGGAGGGCGGGCTGCTGCACTGGCCCTCTCGCTCACCGCGCGCTTGCCCAGGAATGACGCCTTCGCAGTTGCCGCCGCGTCGATCGTGCACCGAAGCGTCAGCCGCGCCCCAAGGCATGCGGCATGCGCGATCGGAAACGTCCCTTGCCGCGGTATTGCGGTGTGGCGTTGCAATCGGTGAACGCATTGCGCCTTTAGAACTGCAAACCTGCCTCTTCGTTTTTTGGGGGCGCCTCTTCCGATGCGCGCGCGCCCGGCTGCTGCCCGCGCATTCCAGCAAGCGCCACTCCCGCCGTTAGCCAGGCGCGTCTACATTTTGCGGTCGATCTGCGGCTGCATTGTCGTCGAGTGACGCAGCGACGACGCTGCCGCTGCAACGGATTGCGCGCTCTACCAATGGTCGCGATCACAGTGCGCGGATGCGATTGGCCGCGTCGATGGCAGCGATCGCAAGGAACGAATGTTCTGCGCGTCGCACTCCCGCCATGCTGCAGCTCCCTTCACGCGAGCCGACGCCATGCGCCCTGGATCCCTGTTGTTGCTTGTCCTGTTGTCGCCTTCCCTGATCCTGTCGGCCAGCGCCGCGCAGTCCACGCTCACCCGCGACAACGGTGCGCCGGTGGGCGACAACCAGAACTCGCAGACCGCCGGGCCCAACGGCCCGACGCTGCTGCAGGACGTGCAACTGATCCAGAAGCTGCAGCGTTTCGACCGCGAGCGCATCCCCGAGCGCGTGGTGCACGCGCGCGGCACCGGCGTGCATGGCGAGTTCACCGCCACCGCCGACATCTCCGACCTGAGCAAGGCCAAGGTGTTCGCGCCGGGTACGACCACGCCGGTGTTCGTGCGCTTCTCCTCGGTGGTGCACGGCAACCATTCGCCGGAGACGCTGCGCGATCCGCACGGTTTCGCCACAAAGTTCTACACCAGCGAAGGCAACTGGGACCTGGTGGGCAACAACTTCCCGACCTTCTTCATCCGCGATGCGATCAAGTTCCCGGACATGGTGCATGCGTTCAAGCCGGACCCGCGCACCAACCTCGACGACGATGCGCGCCGTTTCGACTTCTTCTCGCACGTGCCCGAGGCGACCCGCACCCTGACCCTGCTGTACTCCAACGAAGGCACGCCGGCCGGCTACCGCTTCATGGACGGCAACGGCGTGCATGCCTACAAGCTGGTCAACGCGCAGGGCCAGGTGCACTACGTCAAGTTCCACTGGAAGAGCCTGCAGGGCCTCAAGAACCTGGATCCGCAGCAGGTGGTGGCGGTGCAGGGCAAGGACTACAGCCACCTGACCAACGACCTGGTCGGCGCGATCAAGCGCGGCGACTATCCGAAGTGGGACCTGTACATCCAGGTGCTCGCGCCCGAGGACCTGGCCAAGTTCGACTTCGATCCGCTGGATGCCACCAAGATCTGGCCGGGCGTGCCCGAGCGCAAGATCGGGCAGATGGTGCTGAACAGGAACGTGGACAACTTCTTCCAGGAGACCGAGCAGGTGGCGATGGCGCCGGCCAATCTGGTGCCGGGCATCGAGCCGTCGGAAGACCGCCTGCTGCAGGGGCGGATCTTCTCCTACGCCGACACGCAGCTGTACCGCGTCGGCACCAACGGCCTGAGCCTGCCGGTGAACCGGCCGCGCGTGGCGGTCAACAACGGCAACCAGGACGGCGCGATGAATGCCGGCAGCACCAGCAGCGGCGTGAACTACGAGCCGAGCCGTCTCAGCCCGCGGCCGCAGGATCCGAACGCGCGCTACAGCCAGTTGCCGCTGTCCGGCACCACCCAGCAGGCCAGGATCGCGCGCGAGCAGAACTTCAAGCAGGCCGGCGAACTGTTCCGCGGCTACAGCAAGAAGGAGCAGCAGGACCTGATCCAGAGCTTCGGCGAATCGCTGGCCGGCACCGACGACGCGAGCAAGCACATCATGCTGTCGTTCCTGTACAAGGCCGACCCGGCCTACGGCAGCGGCGTGGCGCGGGTGGCCAAGGGCGACCTGGCGCGGGTCAAGCAACTGGCCGCGCAGCTGCAGGATTGATCCGTCCCACGCGCGGCCCGGCGGCGGCATCGCCGCGCCGCGTACTCTCTTGCGGAGACTCCCCATGCGTCGTGTTGTCCTCTTCCTTCTTGGCCTCGCGGTCAGCGCCACGGCGGTCGCTGCACCGGCCGCGCCGCCCGCGCCCGATCCGACTGCAGTGCAGGCGCAATTACGCAGCTACTTCTTCGATGCCGCGCGGCAGGGCCGCCAGGACATGCTGGCCGAGTTCATCCGCGCCCATTACGACCTCGATACCCGCGACGACAAGGGCTACACCGCGCTGATCCTCGCCGCCTACCACGGCCAGCAGGCGGCGGTGGAGCAGTTGCTGCGCGCCGGTGCCAACCCCTGCGCGCAGGACAAGCGCGGCAACACCGCGTTGATGGGCGCCATCTTCAAGGGCGAGCTGAGCATCGCCAAGCGGCTGATGCAGGCCGATTGTGCGCCGGACCAGCGCAACAACGCCGGTCAGACCGCGGCCATGTATGCGGCGCTGTTCCAGCGCACCGAGGTGCTGAAGGACCTCGCCGCCAAGGGCGCCGACCTGCAGGCCAGGGATGCGCAAGGCAACGACGTGGCCAAGCTGCAGCGCGGCGAGTTCGCGACCGCACCGGCACGCTGAGCGGTCCCGCCCCGCCCCGCCTCCGGGCGGAGGCCGGGCACGGCGATCGCACGGCGCGTGGATCGCGGGCCCCGGATCGGCGAAAATGCCCGGGTGGCCGGTTCCTCCGGCCCGCCGCGGCCCGTGC
>NZ_AQOK01000163.1:0-4456 GCF_000364645.1 Xanthomonas sp. SHU 308
TGCCAAGCCCGCGGTGCCTGCCCGGCGGCCGCGTCGCACGCGGCCGCCGGCGGAGCGCGCTCAGCCCTGCAGCGCGCGCGCGTGGAAGGCGATGTGCTCGCCGATGAAGCTGCCGATGAAGTAGTAGCTGTGGTCGTAGCCGGGCTGCACGCGCAGGGTCAGCGGATAGCCGGCGGCGTCGGCGGCGGCCTGCAACAGCTGCGGGCGCAACTGCTTGTCGAGGAACTCGTCGCCGCCGCCCTGGTCGACCAGCAGCGGCAGGCGCTCGCTGGCACTGCCGATCAGCACGCTGGCGTCGTACGCCTGCCACTGCGCGCGGTCCTCGCCCAGGTAGGCGGTGAAGGCCTTCTCACCCCAGGGCACCTGCGTGGGCGCCACGATCGGCGAGAACGCCGAGACGCTGCGGTAGCGGCCGGGATTCTTCAGCGCGATCACCAGGGCGCCGTGGCCGCCCATCGAATGCCCGCTGATCGCGCGCCGGCCGTTGTGCGGGAACTGCGCCTCGATCAGCGCCGGCAGTTCCTGCACCACGTAGTCGTACATGCGGTAGTGCGCGTCCCACGGCGCCTGGGTGGCGTTGACGTAGAAGCCGGCGCCCTTGCCCAGGTCGTAACCCTCGGCGTCGGCGACGCTCTCGCCGCGCGGGCTGGTGTCGGGCGCGACCAGGATCACGCCATGCTCGGCCGCATAGCGCTGCGCACCGGCCTTGGTGATGAAGTTCTGCTCGGTGCAGGTCAGGCCGCTGAGCCAGTACAGCACCGGCAGCGTGGTGTGCTCGGCCTGCGGCGGCAGGTACACGGCCACCTGCATGGGGCAGCCGAGCACAGCCGAGTCGTGGCGATAGACGTCCTGCCAGCCGCCGCAGCAGGCGTGGTGTTCGATACGTTCCATGGGCAGTTCCGGGAAGAGGGCCTGCGGCCGCGACCGGCCGCAGGCGGGGTGCCGCGACGCGTCGACCGGCGACGCACGCGGCAGCGGGCTTCAGTGCAGCACGCCGTTCTTGCGCGCCACGTGGGTGGAGATCGCGTCCATCAGCGGCGGCGACAGGCAATCGTACGGTTCCAGCTTGAGTTCGCGCAGGCGGTTGCGCACCCCGTCCATCGCCTCCGGACGCGTGCCGCTCTCGATGATCGACGACACGAAGGCGGCGAACCCCGGCGCCGACCAGCCCTGCTGCGGCGACAGTTCCGTATGCACGAAATCCAGGCCGTAGAACGGATGCTCGGTGTTCTCGATGCGGCCGTACATGTGCACGCCGCAACCGGTGCAGGCGTGACGGCGGATGGTCGCGCTCTCGTCCACCACCTTCAGCTTCTCTTCGTGCGCCGTCACCTTGACCTTGTCGCGCGCCACCACCGCCACCACCGAGAAGGTCGCGCCCTTCGGCTTCCAGCACTTGGTACAGCCACAGGCGTGGTTGTGCGCGGTCTGCGCGCCCACTTCCACCACCACCTTGTCGCTGGCGCAATGGCATTCCAGGGTACCGCCCTGGAAATGCTCCGCGCCGGCACGCACGCCGGCATCCACCGACGGATGAATCGTCACAGTACTCATCTTGCCCCCTCCCGGGTTCGTTGCGTCGCTGCAATGCGCGGAAACGGCCGCGCGCCGGACTGACCTGCGGTCAGAAGTGGATGACGGTGCGGATCGACTTGCCCTCGTGCATCAGGTGGAAGGCTTCGTTGATCTCGTCCAGCGGCAGGGTGTGGGTGATGAACGGATCGAGGTCGATCTCGCCGTGCATTGCCTGCTCCACCATGCCCGGCAACTGGGTGCGGCCCTTGACCCCGCCGAAGGCGCTACCGCGCCAGACGCGGCCGGTGACCAACTGGAACGGGCGCGTGCTGATTTCCTGGCCGGCGCCGGCCACGCCGATGATGACGCTCTCGCCCCAGCCCTTGTGGCAGCACTCCAGCGCCGAGCGCATCACGTGCACGTTGCCGATGCACTCGAAACTGAAGTCCACGCCGCCATCGGTCAGCTCGACGATGACTTCCTGGATCGGCTTGCTGTAGTCCTTCGGGTTGATGCAGTCGGTGGCGCCCATGCTGCGCGCCAGCTCGAACTTGCCCGGATTGGTGTCGATGGCCAGGATGCGCCCGGCCTTGGCCTGCACCGCGCCCTGGATCACCGCCAGGCCGATGCCGCCGAGGCCGAACACCGCAACGCTGTCGCCTTCCTTCACCTTGGCCGTGTTGTGCACCGCACCGATGCCGGTGGTGACGCCGCAGCCGAGCAGGCACACCTTCTCCAGCGGCGCCTCGGGGTTGACCACGGCCAGCGAGATCTCCGGCACCACCGTGTACTCGCTGAAGGTGCTGCAGCCCATGTAGTGGTAGATCGGCTGGCCGTTGTAGGAGAAGCGGGTGGTGCCGTCGGGCATCAGGCCCTTGCCCTGGGTGGCGCGCACCGCCTGACACAGATTGGTCTTGCCGGACAGGCAGAACTTGCACTTGCGGCACTCGGCCGTGTACAGCGGGATCACGTGGTCGCCGACCTTGACGCTGGTCACACCCTCGCCCACCGCCTCGACGATGCCGCCGCCCTCATGGCCGAGCACCGCCGGGAAAATGCCTTCCGGATCGTCGCCGGACAGCGTGAACGCGTCGGTATGGCATACGCCGGTATGGGTGATGCGCACCAGCACTTCGCCCTGGCGCGGCGGTTCGACATCGATCTCCACGATCTGCAGCGGTTTGCCTGCTTCGAAAGCGACGGCGGCTCGGGACTTCATGCGATTTCTCCTGGCTGACGGAATGGGCGTGGGGTGGGGATCATTTGAGGTAGGAGCGGACCAGCATGGCCATCTCGCGCACGCGCGCGGCGCGCTGCGCATCGGAGGTGGCGGCATGGCCGAATTCATCGCGGACGTGCGCCTGCATCACTTCCGACATCAGGCCGTTGACCGCGCCGCGGATGGCGGCGATTTGCTGCAGCACAGCAGCGCAGTCCGTCCCCTCCTCCAGCGCGCGTTCCAACGCCTCGGTCTGGCCGCGCAGGCGGCGGATGCGGGCGAGGACGCGCTTCTTTTCGTGCGGGGCGTGCGGCATGTGGCGGGAGCTCGGGAACTATACTGGGGGATAGTATTCCTGCCATCGAAAAAAGAAAACGCCCGCGCCGTTACTCCACCCATCCTGGCCGACCCGGGCGCGGTCGGACGCCCCGCCGCGCGGGTGCCGGCGCATGGCAATGCGTGTCGGCCCAGGACACGAAACCGCCATGTTCGCGCCGCCGGTGCTGCCTATGATGGCCACGCGTTCATGCGCGGGCCCCGGTGCCGGTGGCCACGTTCCTGCCCGCCCCCAGTTCCAGGCAGCCGCGGCCACGTCTAGACTGGGCGAATCCCCGTGTGGCCGCCCTTCAAGATCGTGGACATGAAATCCTTCATTCTGGTCGTCGACGACGATCCGGATCTGCGCCGACTCATCAGCGAGTTCCTGAGCGACCACGGCTATCAGGTGGACACCGCCGAGACCGTGGCGGAGATGCGCCTGCGGATGGCCGAGCGCCAGCCGGACCTGGTGATCCTGGACGTGATGATGCCCGGCGAGGACGGCCTCAGCGCCGCCCGCCAGCTCGCCAGCGAGCGCGGCGCGCCGGCGGTGATCATGCTCAGCGCGCTGGGCAGCGACACCGACCGCATCATCGGCCTGGAGGTCGGCGCCGACGACTACCTGGCCAAGCCGTGCAATCCGCGCGAGCTGCTGGCGCGGGTCCGCGCCCTGCTGCGGCGCAGCCAGGCGGCGACGCTGCCGCCGGAAGCGCGCGGCAACGTCTACGAGTTCGCCGGCTGGCGGCTGGACGTGATCCGCCGCGACCTGCGCGATCCCACCGGCATCTTCATCAATCTCTCCGACGGCGAATTCGCGCTGCTGCGCACCTTCGTCGAGCATCCGCAGCGCGTGCTCAGCCGCGACCAGCTGCTCGACTACGCGCGCGGCCGCGATACCGAGGTCTACGATCGCGCCATCGACAGCCAGATCAGCCGCCTGCGCCGCAAGATCAACGAGCGCGTGCAGACCGAACTGATCCGCACCGTGCGCAACGAGGGCTACATGCTGCTGCCGAGCGTCGCCCGCCTGTGAGCGGGCCCACGCGCGCCCGCCGCGGCGTGCCGATCTTCGCCCGCGCCTTCCTGCTGCTGGTGGTGGCGCTGCTCACCGCGCAGCTGATCGGCATCGCCCTGGTGCTGCGCACGCCGGTCTACGAGATGCCGGTGCACCCGCCGGAGGTGATCGCCCTGCTCAGCACGCGCATGCCGGCCGGCACCCAGACCCTCAAGGTGCAGGACACCGCCCATGCGCCGCTGCCGGCGCGCGACCAGGTGCGCGACCGCAACGTGGAACGGCTGATGGCGCACTGGCTGGAAGTGGCGCCGGACCAGGTGCGCTTCTACCGCAACAGCGACGGCCGCCTGGAACGCCTGCGCCTGCGCCTGGGCGAACGCCCGCCGCCA
>NZ_AQOK01000164.1:0-2607 GCF_000364645.1 Xanthomonas sp. SHU 308
AGAGATGCCCCGGATGAACAACCTACTGAGAGATCACACCTAGCCGGCTGCCACCCTGCCCGAGCTGCCTCTTCAGGGCTGCAGAACATGCGCTCGCCGTGGCTCAGGTCGATGCTGGTTCGCTCGTAATCCCGCTGCCCAGGAACGTGGTAGATTTTCTTGCCTTGGCGAGAGATGTTGCCCTTGATGCGGCATCCGCTGGACACGGACGGCGTGGTCACCTGAGCCTGGCGTGCGGCCTGCTCACGCTTGCCGCGCCGATAGTCGGCGGGCATCTGGAAGGGCCCTTGCCAGAGGTTCCGCTGGTGCTGGCGTGCGTCCGCTTCGTCAGCGATGAACGCTGTTGAGTATTGGCGATACGCGACCGCCCAGCCTGAGCGCGCCATCCAACGGTTGACGGACTGCCCCTGGACGAAGCACTCCGCAACCACCCGGCCATAGCGGTCGGTGTCCTTGGGTTGTCAGCGAACGGTCTTGTCCAGCACGTAGCCGTCCAGCGCGGCGGCGGACCGCCGGCCACAGGGCCAGGAGCGTCCGTCCTTGGCGGTGCATTGCTGGGCGCTTTCCGGGGCATCGATGCCTCACAGGCGGATGCGCTGCTTCGCCACGGTGAGGGTATCGCCGTCCGTGACGGTCGCGCGGCCGACCAACTCTGCTGCCACGCCAGGAATCGAAGCAAAAACCAAAGACAGAACCAACAGACCCTTCAACGCCATCAACAACGACTTCCTCTACGCGCACGCTCAGGTGGCGAGCGCCAGTTCAAACACGGTCCGACACTTTAGCGGAAGCGGGAAACGGGGCCGACCAACTCGCCAACCCTTCAATCCCGACGCACGTTCCTGGTGTGGCCGCCGCCGATCTCCTCTACGACAACGAACTCGCTCACCAGCCAACCGTATGCGTCGCTCAAGGCATCGGCGATACCCTCTTCGCTCTCGCATTCAACTGTGGCTTCGGCCGGCAACGCAGGACGCTTGCCATCGGTCTCCCAGACAATCCCTCGCACGTGAAACGCTTTCATTCCTGCTCCATGGATGTGCATCTGCCTTGGCAGGCTAGCGTCGGCACGCTGCATAGGTGAAGGGGTGGGCTATGCCCACCCCCTACTGGCCAAGCTGGTGTGCTGGTGGCCGCCGATGATCAGGTGGTCGAGGACTCAAATGTCGAAGAGGCGAAGCGCTTGCTTCAGGCGCTCGGTGACCTGGCGGTCGGCGTCGCTGGGCTCCGGGTTTCCGCTCGGATGGTTATGGAAGAGGATGACGGCGGCAGCGTTGAGGTCCAGGGCACGCTTGGCAACGACTCGGCTGTGGACTTCGCAGCCGTCGATGGTGCCGCTGAAGAGATGCTCGGTGGCGAGGATGTGGTGCTTGGTATCCAGGAAGATGGCACCGAAGACTTCGTGAGGCAGGTGGGCGCAGCGGGCGACCAAGTAGCTGCCGGCGTGGATGGGGTTGTGGATCCGGCCTCGCCGCTGGAGGCGCTGTTCCAGGATGTTGGCGGCGGCGAGCAAGATGCCCTCCTCGTCCATCGGGAGCTGGTATTGGGCCGTGCGGTCCTGGGTGTTGCGCTTCATCGGTTCTTCTCCACCAGCGCGTTGTGCGCCTCGTGGGAACCGGCAGGCGGAGCGTTAGGCTCGACCGCACCCGGGAGTGAGCACCGCGGCAGCGGCGCGCAGTGAAGGGCCGCAACAGAGCGTCAGCGTCGAGGAGGAGGCTCGCCCTTGCGGTCGGGACAGCGAAGCTAAGGTCCCTTTAAGAGGCACAGCGCTGGTAAAAAGCACCGGTGCGCTTGCCATCCCTACCGAAGGGCACAGAACCCTTTACATTAGAATGACCAGACCAATCCAAGGACGAGAAAAATGCCCAAATATGATCTTGTAAGCCAGGAAGACGAATGGGGTTGCGCCGCTGCTTGCGTGGCGTCCCTGCTGGACATCCCATACTCTCGAGCGAAGCGTCTTCTAGAAAAAGAGAAGCGTGCCGGGATAGACGATGAGCCAGAAGGATTTGAGATCGATGAAATCGCCAGGGCTCTTTACAGCAAAGGCGTGAAAGTCATCGCTGACTGGAACCCTCCTTGGAAGCTTCCCAGTGGCACCATCGTGTGCGTGCACAGCCGGACCCGATATGCAAGCCATCACTACTTGCTCAAGGTCCCTGGCGGCTACATGGATCCGTGGTTCGACCTCAAAGAGAATGGCCGAGAGGCAAAGATGCGCAAGGACATCCCGAAAGGGACCAAAATTGTTGTCGCGCTGATCCCAACGAAAAAGTAGTCGACCACCCTAAGGCGGGCGACGACGTCGTATAAGGTGGCCCCAGTGCAGCAATGCAAGAAGGCAAGTCTTGTTTCCGGTCGACCCAGCGACGACCTAGAGGAGGGACTTGCTACGACGCGGGCACTGGCGCCACTGCTTCAACGGGCCGGCTTCTTGAGCACATGGCAACACCAAAGCGCTCCGCTCCCGGGAATCCAGTGGAAAGACAGCCACCATTCCTAATAAGTGGCACTGCCTTCGCTCGCTGGATATCGACAACCTGCGACGTCCCCCTGCTTTCAGTAGCGTGGCTCTTTAGAGTCCGGGTTTCATCGTAGCGGCTTTGG
>NZ_AQOK01000165.1:0-6224 GCF_000364645.1 Xanthomonas sp. SHU 308
AGAAGGTGCCCCGAAGGGGCGGATGAGGGTACGGTCGCAGCCTCGCATGCATGGGTCAGCGTGGAGCTTCGCGCCCCTACCCTCACCCCAGCCCCTCTCCCGGCAGGAGAGGGGCTGTGACGTCTCTCTTCTCTCTGGGGAGAAGACACCCCGAAGGGGATGAGTGTCGTCCGACACCGGAAGCCGGCTAGCCCGGCGGTGCCTCCATTCTGTCTGTAAAGGACGCTTGACAGGCGTTCCCGCTGCGCGCATTCTGCTGTCAAGCGTGCTTGACAGGGGAAATGGTCGGCACGGCATACGCGGCAGCCGCGAGGGTGCCGGATCGGGGATCGGCTGAGTATCGGGGGCAGATGATGGGCAACTGCAGGCGCAACGCGATCGTGGTGCTGTGCGTGAGTCTGGCGCTGCTGGCGGCCGGGGCCTGGCTGCCGCTCGGCGGCAGCGACTACCTGCGCGGGGTGTGCATGGGCGTCGGCATCGGCGGCCTGTTCATGGCGCTGCTGCTGTGGTGGTCGCGGGGCAGCCTGGCCGACAGCGCGCCGCGGGCGCTGGCACGGCGCTACTACCGCGAGTTCTTTCCGCCGATGGGCGCCTACGTGGTGGTGATGCTGTTCTGGAAGCGCCTGCTCGACAGCGTCGACGCGCACTGGCTGCGCGTGGTGGTCGCGCTGCTGCCGGCATTGACGTTGGCGCTGGTGATCCGCGCGGTGGCGCGTTTCGTGCGCGACTCCGACGAACTGCAGCGGCGCATCGAGCTGGAGTCCATCGCCATCGCCGCCGGATTGACCTGTGGCGTCTACATGGCCGCCGGGTTCCTTCAGGCGGCGCAGGTCATCGAGGTGCCGGCCTCGAGCGCGATGCTGTGGGTGTTTCCTGCGCTGTGCATGACCTATGGGGTGGTCAAGGTCGCGAACGCGCGCCGCTACCAATGAACAGCCGCATCCGCGAATTGCGCGAGGCGCACGGCTGGTCGCAGGGCGAACTGGGCGAGCGGCTGGGCGTGTCGCGTCAGACCATCAATGCGCTGGAGACCGGCAAGTACGATCCGAGCCTGCCGCTGGCGTTCCGTATCGCGCGGCTGTTCGCGCACAGCATCGAGCAGGTGTTTCTGTTCGATGAAGGCGAGTAACCGCGTACTCCGTTCCATGCCCCACCGGGCACCGACGACGCCATGTTCCGGCATGGCATTCTGCAAGCCATGAACTCAAGGATGCGAACCATGCGACACCCTTCCCGGCCGTTCGCCATCGCGGCGGCCACCCTGTTGCTCGCCGCCTGCCAGGCGGCCCAGGCACCGACGCCGCAGACGTCCGAACGCAGCTACGGCGCGCTGCGCTTCCACCCGTGCACGCTGACCAATCCGGTGGCCTCCAACAACGTGCCGGCGCAGTGCGCGCGCATGGCGGTGGCGGAGAATCCGGCGGCGCCGAACGGCCGCAAGATCGAACTCAACATCGCCTGGCTGCCGGTCACCGGCGAGGGCGGCAGCGACCCGGATCCGGTGTTCTTCCTCGCCGGCGGTCCCGGCCAGGCCGCTACCCAGGTCGCCAGCATCGTCGACATGGCGCTGCGCGAGACCCGCAAGCGCCGCGACGTGTTCCTGATCGACCAGCGCGGCACCGGCCAGTCCAATCCGCTGAGCTGCCTGGGACCGGACGGCAAGGAGATGCCGCTGGCCGATCCGGCACGCGCGCCCACCGCGAACGAACTGGTCGACTACGCGCGGCGCTGCGCGCAGTCGCTGCAGGGCCGCGCGGATCCTCGCTACTACACCACCACCCAGGCGATCGGCGATCTGGATGCGGTGCGCGCCGCGCTGGGCGTGGACAAGATCAATCTGATCGGCGGCTCCTACGGCACGCGCGTCGCCCAGCAGTACGCGCGCCGCTACGCGCCGCACGTGCGCAGCGTGGTCATTGATGGCGTGGCGCCGAACGACCTGGTGGTCGGTGGCGAGTTCGCCACCACCTTCGAGGATGCGATCGCCCTGCAGGCCGAGCAGTGCAAGGCCGATCCGGCTTGCGCCAAGCGCTTTCCCACCGATACCCGCACGCAGTTGCGCGCGGTGGTGGAGCGGCTGCGGCAGGCGCCGGTGGAGGTGGACTACCGCGATCCGGCCAGCGGCCAGAGCCGCCACGACCGGGTCACCGCCGACACCGTCACCAGCCTGGCGTTCTCGTTCTCCTATGCGCCGCAGACCGCGTCGCTGCTGCCGCTGGTGCTGGACGAAGCGGCCAACGGCCGCTACGGGCCGCTGATGTCGCTGGCAAAGATGATGGGCGGGCAACTGGACGGGCAGATGAATCGCGGCATGCAGTGGTCGGTGATCTGCGCCGAGGACGCCGACCGCTATCGCGCCCCGCAGACGCACGACACGCTGCTCGGTCCGGAAGTGGCGCAGATGTTCTTCGCGCCCTGCCCGGTGTGGCCCACCGGCACCCGGCCGGCCGACTTCACCGCGCCGTTCACCTCGACCTTGCCGGTGCTGCTGACCTCCGGCCAGCTGGATCCGGTGACGCCGCCGCGCTACGCCGAGCGCGTGCTGAAGGGCCTGCCCAACGGCCGTCACCTGGTGGTGCGTGGCCAGGGCCACGGCACCATGACCCTGGGCTGCATGCCCAAGCTGCTCGGCCAGTTCTTCGAGACCGCCGATGCCAAGCACCTCGATGCCACCTGCCTGGACGCGATGAGCGGCGTGCCGGCCTTCACTTCATTCAACGGATGGGAACCATGAGCTGCGCAGCGTTCGACAGGGAGGGGCACGCATGATCGTCGCCGACAATCTGCACAAGGCATTCAAGACCCGCGCCGGCGCCGTGCAGGCGGTGCAAGGGGTCAGCTTCCAGGCCGCCGACGGCCAGATCACCGGCCTGCTCGGTCCCAATGGCGCCGGCAAGACCACCACCTTGCGCATGCTGTACACGCTGATGGCGCCGGACCAGGGCCAGGTGCGCGTGGACGGCGTGGACGTGGGCCAGGATCCGATGGCGGTGCGGCGCGCGCTGGGCGTGCTGCCGGATGCGCGTGGCGTGTACAAGCGGTTGACCGCGCGCGAGAACATCGCCTACTTCGGCGAGCTGCACGGGCTGTCGGCGGCACGCATCGCCGAGCGCACCCGGTTGCTGTCGAAGGCGCTGGACATGGACGACATCCTCGACCGCCAGACCGAAGGTTTCAGCCAGGGCCAGCGCACCAAGACCGCGATCGCCCGCGCGCTGGTCCACGATCCGCGCAACGTGATCCTGGACGAACCCACCAACGGCCTGGACGTGATGACCACGCGCGCATTGCGCGGCTTCCTGCGCGAGCTGCGCGAGGAAGGGCGTTGCGTGATCTTCTCCAGCCACATCATGCAGGAGGTGGCGGCGCTGTGCGATCGCATCGTCATCATCGCCAAAGGCACGGTGGTGGCCGCCGGTACCGCCGATGAACTGCGCGCCCTCACCGGCGAACCCAATCTGGAAGACGCCTTCGTCAAGGCGATCGGCAGCGACGAGGGACTGCACGCATGAGCCTGCTCCGTACCGTATTCACCGTGATGCGCAAGGAATTGCGCGACCTCTCGCGCGATCGCCGCACCCTGGCGCTGGCGCTGCTGCTGGGCCCGCTGCTGTATCCGGCGTTGATCCTGGGCATGGGCGCGCTGGCCGAGAGCCGCGTGCGCACCCAGATCGACAAGCCGCTGGACATTCCGGTGATCGGCCGCGAACGCGCGCCGAACCTGGTGGCCTTCCTCGCCGCGCAGGGCTTGAACGCGGTCGCGCCGCCGAAGGACCTGACCGGCGCGATCCGCAGCCAGGACGTGGACCTGGCGCTGAAGATCGACGAGGACTACGCCAACGCCTGGCACGAAGGACGCCCGGCGCTGGTGGAGATCATCAAGGACAGCACCCGCCGCGATGCCGACATCCCGACCCAGCGGGTGCAGGCCGCGTTGAGCATGTACGGCCAGCAGGTCGGGGCCTTGCGCCTGCTGGCGCGCGGCATCGATTCGCAGGTGTCGCGGCCGCTGGACGTGGCGCTGCAGGACCTGGCCACGCCCGAAGCCAAGCGTGGCGCGTTGCTGGCGATGCTGCTGCCGGTGCTGCTGACCATCACCTCGTTCATCGGCGGCGCGTACCTGATCCTCGACGCCACCGCCGGCGAACGCGAGCGGCAATCGCTGGAGCCGCTGCTGGCCACGCCGGCCTCGCGCAGCGCCATCGTCAGCGGCAAGATCGCCGCCGCCTGCGTGGTCGGCCTGGTCTCGCTGCTGCTGACCCTGCTCGCGTTCAAGCTCAGCGCGCAGGTGGCCAACGGCATCGGCCGCCAGCTCAACGTCAGCTTCGTGGCGATGTTGCAGATGCTGTTCGTGCTGCTGCCGATGCTGTTCATCGGCACCTCGCTGCTGACCTATCTGGCGGCCGCGGCCAAGAGCATGAAGGAAGCGCAGAGCCACATGACCTGGCTGATGCTGCTGCCGATGCTGCCGGGCTATGCGTTGATGGTGTATCCGCTGAAGACCACGCTGTGGCAGTTCGCGGTGCCGTTCCTGGCGCAGAACCAGATGCTGATGAAGATCATCCGCCGCGAGACGATCGATCCGCAGATCTGGGCGGTGTACCTGCTCACCGGTTTCGGCCTGGCCGCGGTGCTGTGGCTGGCGGCGGTGCGCCGCTACCGGCAGGAACAGCTGGCGATCTCCAGCTGAGCAGGAGGCAGCGCGCGGGCCGGTTCCGCGCTCTGCACGCCGGTCGTCGCGGAGCCGCGCAGGAAACGCGATCGTGATGCACACTCGCTGCGCGCAGCGGCGTTGTCCGTCCTGCCGATGCTTCCTCCGCAGCGAGCCTTTGCATGTCTCCAGATCCACACGATGCCCCAGCAATGATGGCGGCCGGCGCCGGGCGCCTGCTGGTGCTGGGCGAGGCGCGCATCCTGCAGCCGGGAAGGGGGCGCTGGCTGCGGGGGCTGCTCTGGGCGATCGCATTGCTGGCGCTGATGATCGTCGTGGCGACGGCAGTGCCGCTGCTGTGCGCCAGGCTGCTTCCGCCGGGCGGGGATCGGCTCGCGCCGTATGCAACGGCGCTGACGGCCGCCGTGTTCTACGCAATCGCGGTGCGCCTGGGCGAGCGGCGCTGGCCGGCGGAACTCGCCTGGCGCGCCGCGCCCTTGCAGTTGGGCGTGGGGCTGCTGTTGGGGGCGGCCATGTTCGCGGCGGTGATGGCGATCATGGCGGCGTTCGGCGTCTACACGATCCGCTGGAACGGGCCGGCGCCGCTGTGGGCGCCGCTCGGGAAGGCGTTGCAGGCCGGCGTGGTGGAAGAGCTGATGTTGCGCGCGATCCTGTTGCGGCTGCTGTGGCGCGCGTTCGGGCCATGGTTGGCGTTCGCACTGTCGGCGCTGCTGTTCGGCCTGGCCCACCTCGGCAATCCGAACGCGAGCGTGTTCGCCGCGTTGTGCATCGCGGTGGAGGCGGGCGTCATGCTGGGCGCGTTCTATGTGCTCAGCGGCCGGCTCTGGGTCTCCATCGGCGTGCATGCGGCCTGGAACTTCACCCAGGGCTATCTGTTCGGCGCGGCGGTATCGGGGACCGACATGGGGCCGGCGATCGCGCGCAGCACGGCGCAGGCCGGGGTGCCGGAATGGTTGAGCGGTGGCGCGTTCGGCCCGGAGGCCTCGCTGCCCGGCTTGCTGGTGTGCACGGTGGTGGGCGCGATCGCGACCTGGATGGCTTGGCGCAAGGGGCGCTTCGGCGTCTCCGCGCGCAGTGCTGGCATGACACCGACGTCCTGATCGCGCTGGTCGACGTGTTGCGGTCGGCGCGGTGTTGCGCCTGAGCGTTCGCTGCGCGCCCGGCCACTGCGGGGCACGCAGGTGTCATTGATGGGCTCAGCCGCCGGGATTGAACGCCAGCGTGCGGCGGGTGGTCACCGGCGCGCCGACCGGTTCGAAGCGCCAGCGCTTGGTGGCGTTCAACGCCTCGCGGTCGAACACCCGCGGCGGCGTGGAGCGCAGCACGCGGGCATTGGTGACCGCGCCGTCGGTGCCGACGGTGATCTCCACCAGCACTTCGCCTGCGGTGCCCGAGCGCAGCGCTTCGGGCGGATAGCGCGGCGCCGGGGTGCTGATCGGGCGCAGCGTCTGTGCCGTAGCGGTAGCGGTAGCGGCAGCGGCAGCGGCCGGCGCGGCCGCGGGGGCTGCGGCCGGTGCCGGCGTCGGTTGCGTGGTGGCGGCGGGCGTGGCGG
>NZ_AQOK01000166.1:0-9824 GCF_000364645.1 Xanthomonas sp. SHU 308
GGCCGCGCCCTGCGCGCTGTGCGTGCTCGGGGTGGCGCTGGTCGCGGTGCAGACCCTGGCCGTGGCGCGGCCGCACATTCCTGCCAGCCTCGGCCTGCGTGCGGCCGGCCTGGCCTGCGCGGTCGGCGCGCTGGCGTGCTGGACCGCCTACTCGATCAAGAACGCGCGCTGGCTGCGGCGGCGTCCGGACCTGTCCGGCCGCGACTGGTCGCTGCTGACCGGCGTGGTCACCGGCGCGCTGGCCCTGACCCTGGCGCTGCCGGCGTTCGCCCTGTCAGGCACGGCCCATGCCGGCGCCGACTGGATGCGCTTCTGGGGCATGGCGCTGGTGCTGGCGCTGTTCGCTTCGGTGATCGGCAACGCCTGCTGGAACCACGCCAGCCGGCTGCTGCCGCTGACCCTGGTCGGGCAGATGATCGTGTTCGAGACCGTGTTCGCGCTGCTGTACGGCTTCCTGTGGGAACAGCGCTGGCCGACCGCGCTGGAACTGCTGGCGATCGCCTGCCTGCTCGGCGGCGTGCTGTGGTGCACCCTGGTGCATGCGCGGCCGCAACCCACTGTGCGCGAAGCCAAGCCCGGTTAAGCGGCGCTGCCTAGACTTGCGCAGGTCCTCCAAAGGGAATCGCGCCATGCACACCGTCCTGCGCCGTTGCTGTCCCGCTCTCGTCCTAGTCGCCGCACTGGCTGGCTGCCACGCCTCCAACGCGCCATCCGGCGCGGCGCCGAACCCGGCCGCCAACGCCATCGCACCGGCGGAAACCGGCAAGTGTGACGCCGTCCCCGACCACGCCTACGACCTGCCGGCCGGGCGCTTCGATGAGGTGTCGCAGCAACTGGCCCACGCCACCGGCTGCATGGTCGTGTACCGCGATCCAGGCCTCGCATCGTTGCCGGTCAACGCGGTGAAGGGACAGGTCAGCATCCGCCAGGCGCTGCACCAGGCGCTGGACGGCACGGCGTTGCGGATCGCGCAGGAGAACGCGGACACGTTGACGGTCGTGCGCCGCTGACCCGGCGGCGGCGCGGTGGATTGCTACCATGGCCGCACTCCACCGCACGGAAGGTCGCCATGTCCCGCCATTTCGCGTCGTTGCTGTGTTCCCTGTGCCTGCTCGCCGGCATGCTGCTGTCCAGCGCCTGCGCGCGCAGCGAGACCGCCAAGCCGGCGGTGCCGGCACCGACGCCGACGGCGTCCGCACCGGGCCTGCCGATCAAGGTCGACACCAGTTGCCGCACCGATGCCGACTGCACCGTCAAGAACGTCGGCAACTGCTGCGGCGCGATGCCGGCCTGCGTCAACCGCGACAGCCCCACCGATCCGCAAGGCGTGATGGAGCAATGCCAGGCCAGCGGGCGCATGAGCGTGTGCGGCTCGCGCGCGATCGCTGGCTGCTCCTGCGTGTCCGGGCAATGCAGCGCGCGCCCCGCGCAAGCCGATACACTGCGCGCCCCCCAGCCTGCCGAACCCGTCCGCTGATGCTCTACGCGCAAGTCCACCTCACCCTGCCCGCCTGGATCCACGAGGCGGTCGATCCGCAGGCCGTCTACGCCAGCGACGCCGACAAGGTCGCGCTGGCGGTGGAACTGTCGCGGCTGAACGTGGACGCCGGCAGCGGCGGCCCGTTCGGCGCGGCGGTGTTCGGCCCGGACCACCGCATCATCGCCGTCGGCGTGAACCGGGTGGTGCCGCAGACCACCTCGCTGGCGCATGCCGAGAACATGGCCTACATGCTGGCCCAGCAGCGCCTGCAGACCCCGCGGCTGAACGCGGTGCTGTCGCCGGTGACCCTGGCTACTTCCTCGCAGCCGTGCTGCCAGTGCTACGGCGCCACCATCTGGGCCGGCATCGACCGCCTGCTGATCGGCGCCAGCGCCGAGGACGTGATGGCGCTGACCCCGTTCGACGAAGGCCCGCTGCCGGCGGACTGGGTCGGCGAACTGCAGCGCCGCGGCATCGAGGTGGTGCGCGGCCTGCACCGCGACGCCGCCTGCGCGGTGCTGCGCCGCTACGGCGAACTCGACAGCCCCCGCTACTGACGCCGCCGGCGAAGGCTTGCCCATGTCCTCCGAGAACGGCCCGCTGGTCCATGGCCTGCTGTGCTACTGCCGGCCCGGCTTCGAACCCGAACTGGCGGCCGAGCTCAACGCCCGCGCCGGCGAGGCCGGGCTGGCCGCCTACGCGCGCACCGAGCGCAACAGCGGCTACGCGCTGCTGCTCAGCGACACGGCGGTGCCGGCGCAGGCGCTGCCCTGGCGCGGGCTGATCTTCGCCCGGCAGAAGCTGCAGTTGCTGGCCGACCTGCGCGAGCTGCCGGCCAGCGACCGCATCGCGCCGATCCTGCAGGCGCTTGCCGGACAGCCCCGCTTCGGCGACCTGTGGGTCGAACATCCGGACTCGGACGCCGGCAAGCCGCTGTCGGGCTTGGCGCGCAGTTTCGGCAACGCGCTGCGCCCGGCGCTGCGCAAGGCCGGCCTGCTCAGCGACAAGCCGCAGCCGCGGCTGCCGCGCCTGCACGTGTGCTTCGTGACCGGCACCCACGCCCTGCTGGCGGTGGCCGACAGCGAGGACAGCGCGCCGTGGCCGCTGGGCATTCCGCGCCTCAAGCTGCTGCCGGAGGCGCCCTCGCGCTCGGCGCTGAAACTGGAAGAAGCGCTGCTGGCGCTGCTGACCCCGCACGAGCGCGAGACGCTGCTGCGCCCGGGCATGCGCGCGGCCGACCTCGGCGCCGCCCCCGGCGGCTGGACCTGGGTGCTGACCCGCCAGCACCTGCACGTGACCAGCGTGGACAACGGCCCGCTGCGCCAGCACGTGCTCGACAGCGGCCTGGTCGACCACCTGCGCGCCGACGGCTTCCACTGGAAACCGCCGCAGCCGCTGGACTGGATGGTCTGCGACATGGTCGAGCAGCCGCGCCGCGTCGCCGAGCGCATGGCCACCTGGTTCCGCGAGGGCTGGTGCCGGCACGCGATCTTCAACTTGAAGCTGCCGATGAAGAAGCGCTGGGACGAGACCCGGCTGTGCCTGGACCTGTTCGCCGAGCGTGCCGAGCGCCCGCTGCAACTGCGCGCCAAGCAGCTCTACCACGACCGCGAAGAGATCACGGTGCTGGCGATCCCCGGCTGAGCGGTCGCGCGTCCACATGCGGTGTTTCGTAGCAGCGACTCGACCGCGATGGGTTTCCCGGGAAAGCCATCGCGGCTGAAGCCGCTCCTGTGACGAGCGCATTGGCGCCGCCACCGCTACAGCACGATCCGCGCCCCGTCCTCCCGCGCCGAGCGCTGGATGGCCTCGACGATGCGCATGTCGCGCAAGCCTTCCTCGCCAGGCACGCGCAGCGGCGTGCCCTGCAGGATCGCCAGCGCGTCCTCGTCCATCTGCAGCGCCTGCTGGTGGCGCACCCGCGCGTCGAACAGGCGGCCATCGCTGGCCCGGCCGCGCACGCCGTCGTAGGCCTGGAACGGCGCCAGTTCGTACCAGCCCTTCGCGCACTCGGCGCGCAGCAGGTTCATGGTGCGGCCGAAGCTGGCCGCGCAGGTGGCGATCACCTCGTGCGGGAACTCCAGGGTGAAGTGCATGTGCTCGTCGACCTCGTCGAACAGCGCGGGTCGATCGGTGGAACGCCGCGCGCTGACCGCCAGCGGCTCGGCGCCGGTCGTGTAGCGCGCCGCGTTGAGCGGATACACGCCCATGTCGTACATCGCACCGCCGCCGTACTGCGCGCGCAGCCGCCACGGCCGCTGCGCCGGGTCGGTGTCGCCGTAGCCGGCATAGCCCGCCTCGGCGCGCACGCTGCGCATCGCCCCGAACGGGCGTTCGCCGGCCAGGGCGATGAGGCGCCGGGTGTTGGGCTCGTGCTGCATGCGGTAGCCGATGCTCAGCCGCACCTTGTTGCGCGCGCAGGCCTCGATCATCGCCTGCGCCTGCTCGGCGTGCAGCGCCATCGGCTTCTCGCACCACACGTGCTTGCCGGCGGCGGCGGCGCGGATGCTCAGCGGCGCATGAAGATGGGTGGGCGTGACCACGTAGACCACGTCGATGTCCGGGTTGTCGGCGATGCGCTCCAGCTCGTCGTAGCTGTAGACGTTGCGATCCGGGATGCGATAGCGCGCCTGCCACTGCGGGATTTTCTGCGGCGAGCCGGTGACGATGCCGGCCAGGCGGCAGTGCCGGGTCAGGGCGAGCCCCGGCGCCAGGCGGCTGCTGGCGTACTCGCCCAGGCCGACCAGGGCCACGCCCAGCGGCTTGCGGCGTCGTGCCGGCGTGGCCGCCCACGTGGACGCTCCGAGCATACCGGCGGCGGTGGCGGAGAGGCCGGCCAGAAACAGGCGGCGGCGATTCGGCGAGGACGGCTCCATGCGCAACTCCGACCGGAAGGATGCTTCACCCTAACCGCTGGCGCGGCATCGGCACTGTGAGCGCTATCGCGCGATGCGCCGGGGGCGTCTGGCACACTGCCGCCTCCCCCGCCGTTCGGACACCCGATGCGCTGCCGCCCACTGCTTGCCGCCCTCGCCCTGCTGCTGGCTGCCCCGGCCGGGGCGCAGGAACCCCTGTTCCGCGCCCGCGACCTGGTCGGCGATGGCGTATTCACCGACAAGATCGAAGGGCCTGCGACGGGTCCCGATGGTGCGCTATACGTGGTCAACTTCGCCCACGACGGCAGCATCGGCCGGGTCCAGCGCGACGCCGACGGCCGCGGCCAGGCCACGCTGTTCGTGGATCTTCCCGACGGCAGCATCGGCAACGGCATCCGCTTCGACCGCCGCGGGCGCATGTACGTTGCGGACTACGGCCAGCACCGCATCCTGCGCATCGCCCTGCGCAGCAAGCGCATCGAGGTCTACGCCACGCTGCCGGGCGCGTTCCAGCCCAACGACATCGCGATGGCGCCGGACGGCACCCTGTACGCCAGCGACCCGGACTGGAAGCACGACGGCGGCCAGCTGTGGCGCATCGACCGCAACCGCAGCGCGCACCTGATCGAGACCGGCATGGGCACCACCAACGGCATCGAGGTCAGCCCCGACGGCAAGCGCCTGTACGTCAACGAGAGCGTGCAGCGGCGGATCTGGGTCTACGACCGTGCGGCCGACGGCGCCGTCTCCAACAAGCGGCTGTTCGCCAGCTTCGCCGACGCCGGCCTGGACGGCATGCGCTGCGACATCGACGGCAACCTGTACGTGGCCCGCTACGACGCCGGCAAGGTAATCGTGCTGGCCCCCGACGGCACGCTGCTGCACGAGGTCGCGACCAAGGGCCGCAAGCCCACCAACCTGGCCTTCGGCGGCGCCGACGGGCGCGATGTCGACGTGACCCTGCAGGACCGCGGCGCGATCGAAACCTTCCGCAGCGACCGCCCCGGCCGCGAGCACGGACGCTGATGGGATGCGTATCGCAGCGGCGTCTCAGCCCGCGCAATGGTCCCCTGGCATCCTGGCTGCACTGACTGGAGGGCCGCGCACATGCAGCCGATCGAACTGAACAACCCGGCCGGCTTCGCCGACGAATTCCTGCGCCTGACCCTGTTGCAGGGCTTCCAGTCGCTGACCAAGCGCGACCTGGAACTGCTGATCTTCGTGTTGCTGGAACGCGACGGCGCGATCTCGCGCAGCGATTCCAACAACGCGGTGGCGATGCGCCTGCGGGTGACCCCGGCCAAGGTCAAGGGCCTGCGCCGCGACGGCTATGCGCGCTGGCGTGCGCTGGTGCCGGAGGACAACGAGGCGGCGCTGCAGCGCATCGTCGCCACGGTGCTGACCGAGGACAACCTGCGCGCCGGGGCAAAGCATGTCAGCGAGCGCAGCAAGAAGGACGGCTTCCTGGCGATCCGCATCGAACACCCAGACGACCAGCAACGCTTCGAACAGGCCATCGTCGACGTCGGCGCCATGCCCGTGTACGAGCGCAACCGCGACGTGATGGCGGTGCGCTTCGACACGCTGCTGAAGATCGCCGAGCGCTGGGGCTACCTGCAACCGGAGCCGGAGAAGGTGACGCACGAACTGCAGAAGCTGGCGCCCACCGCCGAGGAGGTCGCCGATCTATTGAAGAAGGACGTGAGCAAGCTACGCTGGGAGGACGTGCGCCGCGCGCTCAACAGCCTCGGCGCCAAGGCCGTCGCCAGCACTGCCGAGGGCGGGCTGAAGGGCCTGTTGAAGCTCGCGTTTCCGTTCATCCCCGGCTGAGCCGGGGCCGCCATCCATCGCCATACTGGAGTCCGTTGTGTCCATGTCCTGCCGTTCCCTCGCCCTGCTCTGCTGCCTGTGCGCCTGCGTCGCGCCGGCCGCGGCGCAGAATCTCAACACTGCCTCCAGCGCCACCACCGAGCCGCTGCGCGACGTGCCGGTCAACGTGCGCGCGCAGCCGCTCAGCAATGGCGTGGTCACTCACCAGGTGCAGTTGCCGGCCACGCCCGGCGAAGCGCAGGTGACCGTGCGCAGCATCCAGCCGGACCGTGTGGCCGGCAGCTACCGCATCGACTTCGAGGCGCTGGACACCGACCACGACGGCTACATCAGCCGCAGCGAAGCGCAGGCCAATCCGTCGCTGGCCGACGAGTTCGACGCGCTGGACACCACCCGCAGCGGTCGCCTCAGCCGCGCGCAGCTGGCCGGCTGGCTGTAGCTGCACCAGAGACGCGTCCGGCGCCGCCATGGCGGGCGCCGGCGCACCCTCGGTCGCGCTGCAGGGTGCATTGGAAACGCTTGCTAAACAGCGCCGACGTGCAGATGCGAACGCCCGATTTTTTTAGCGTCGATTAATTCGGCCAGGCCTATGTTCTTGACTCCTTCCCAGCAACAGGAGTCGTGCCATGAACCGCATCGTTCCTCGTCTCGTCCCGTTCGCGTTCGCGCTGCTTGCCGCGCCGGCGCTGGCCATGGCGCAGTCGGCGCCGGACGAAGTGACCCTGCACCAGAACGGCCAGATCATCAATGTCACCTCGGTCGAACCGAACTCGATCGTCGGCGACTACCACATCGACTTCGCCAAGCTCGACCGCAACCATGACGGCTACATCAGCCGCGCCGAAGCCAAGGCCGACCCGACGCTGTACGCCGAGTTCGATGCCGTCGACGTGCATCACCACGGCCGCCTGAGCAAGGCCGACCTGGAAGGCTGGATGTCGACGTGACGCGACCCACGCGTAGACTGACCCGCACCCTCTCCACCACGCGCGCCGCCTGCGGCCTTCCCGCCGCATGCGGCGCGATTGTTTTCTGAAGCGACAACACCGCAGACACCGGCAACGCGAGCGCCACAGCACCGCGCAACCGCATCACCCACACTGACGCCGCCATCGCCGCTGCATCGACCCGATCTCCTCGCAGCGCGTGTCTTCCACCACGCCACCCCGCCGCTCGGCCTCGCTCACCGCGCTGACGACAGCTACAGCAGTCCCTCCTGCAGCGGCGCATCCCGCACCCCGCCCCAGGGATCGTCCAGCAGATAGCGCGCCGCGACCGACTGCGCAGCCGGCACCAGGGTGAGCCGGTAATACACCTCGTCGTCGCCTTCGCAGACTTCGTAGTACAGCGCGTAGTCGCCAGGCTGCAGCGCCAGTGTCACATCGAAGGCCTCGGCGGCAGACGCCACCTGCACCCGCGCATCCGGATCCACCCGGAACGGCACCTGCATGCGCCGCTGCGCACGCGGATCGGGCGCGAACGCCTCGGCCAGCACCAGGTGCACCTGCGCGCCGAACGCGTCCTCGGGCAACGGATCGAACACCACGTAGTCGCGATGCAGGACCGCGCCCTGCTCCAGATTGCGCGGCCCCCAGCGGCAGGCGGCCTCGTCGAAGGCGCGGGCACGCAACTGCACCTGGCTGTGGGAAATCAGCAGATCCACGGTCTGCGTCTGTGTCGCATCTTGCATCGTCGTTCTCCATGGCAGGAACGCGGCCTGCGTGCTGCGCTTCGCGCCCTACCCTCACCCCAACCCCTCTCCCGAGGGGAGAGGGGCTCAAGCAAACCAGCCGACGCTGGCTCTTCCTTCTCCCTCCGGGAGAAGGTGCCCCCGAAGGGGCGGATGAGGGTACGGGCGCCGCTCGGCGCGCGTGGTCGAATCTGCGGCCGCCGCGTCCGGCCGGAGCGCGCGGTCACACGCCGGAAGCGCGCTTCCAGAAGCCGTGCATCAACAACGGCAGCTTGCCGGCCAGGCCCAGCAGCGGGCCGCGCAGCAGGGTCAGGTGCAGCTCATCGTTGGAGAACAGCCGGTTGATCGCATCGAAGCCGTAGGCGGCCACGGTGTTGTCGCTGCGGCGACCACGTGCCCAGCGCGCCAGCCGCTGCGGCGCCGCCCAGTCCACGCGCTGCGCCTGCGCCTGCCGCACCAGCGCCGCCAGCGCGGCGACGTCGCGCAGGCCCAGGTTGACGCCCTGCCCGGCCAGCGGATGCACCACGTGCGCGGCATCGCCCAGCACCAGCAGACGACCGCGCTGGTAGGCCTCCACCAGTTGCCGGCGAAGCGGGAAGCCCAGCCGCGGCGACAGCGCGCGCACCGCACCCAGGCGGGCGCCGAAGGCCTGGGTCAGTTCGGCGCCGAACGCCGCATCGTCCAGCGCCAGCACCCGCGCCGCCTCGGCCTCGGGCAAGGTCCACACGATCGAGCTGCGGCCGTCGGCGAACGGCAGGAACGCCAGCGGGCCGCCCGGCAGGAAACGCTGCCAGGCCGTGTCCTGGTGCGGCTGTTCGGTCTGCACGAAGGCGACCACGCCGCGCTGGCCGTAGTCGTGCGCCGGCGCGTCCAGTCCGGCCAGCCCGCGCACCGTGGACTCGGCGCCGTCGGCGGCGATCGCCAGACGCGCGTCCAGGCGGCTGCCGTCGTCCAGGCGCAGGCGCGCACGCTCGGCCGACGGCTCCAGCGCCTCCACCCGTGCCGGGCAATGCACCTGCACGCCGGCCGCCGGCAGCGCCGCCCACAGCTGTTCGACCAATAGATTGTGTTCGACGATCCAGCCGAGTTGGTCGCGGCCCAGAGTGTCGGCGTCGAAGGCCAGTTCGCCACCGCCGCCGGCATCCCACACGCGCATGCGCCGGTACGCGCTGGCGCGACTGGCGACGACCTGCGGCCACACGCCCAGGCCCTGCAGCAGCGCCGCATTGTCCGGGGCGAAGGCGTACACGCGCAGGTCCGGCGTGTCGGCCGACCAGCGCGGCGGCTCGCGGCCCTCGACCAGCGCCACCGCCAGGCCTTCGCCGGCCAGGGCCAGCGCGCAGGCCGCGCCGACCACGCCGCCGCCCACCACCACCACATCCAGCACACCGCGCCGGCTCATGCGCGCGTCTCCCGGCACAGCTGCGGCACATCGCCGCGGAAGCCCATCGCGCCGCCGACCAGGAACGACTGCAGCGGCGCGGCCTGCGCCGCCGCCAGCAGGCCCAGGCTGCGCAGTGGGCGCAGCAGCGGGGTCGGATTGGCGGTCAGCCGCGCCAGCCCGCCGGAGAACGTCACCGTGCGCTGGCGATCCTGCTCGCGGCGCTGCGCGTACTGCTGCAGCAGCGCCGGCGCGCCCGGGTCGGTGCCGTCGCGCTCGATCAGTTCGGCCAGGGTCAGCGCATCGCGCAGGCCCAGGTTGAAGCCCTGCGCGCCCAGCGGGTGCAAGGTCTGCGCGGCATTGCCCAGCAGCACCGCGCGCGCATCGGCCAGCCGCTCGGCCAGCACCTGCACGATCGGATAGGCACTGCGCTCGCCGCTACCGAGCAGGCGGCCGACGCGCCAGCCCAGCGCGTCCTGCAGCCGCTGCAGCCAGGCGCCCTCGTCCAGCGCCGCCACCGCGTCGGCGTCCTCGGCGGCCACCGCGTGGATCGCGCCGTAATGGCGG
>NZ_AQOK01000167.1:0-6708 GCF_000364645.1 Xanthomonas sp. SHU 308
TCGCGGAAGCGCTCGTAGGCGGTGCCGTCGGGCTGGCGGCTACCGCGCACCCGCGCCACGAACAGGGTCTGCTGGAAATCGTGGCGCGCCGCGGCGATGCCCAGCGCCTCGCGCACCGCGCTGGCGCTGCCGTCGGCGCCGACCAGCAGCCGCGTGTGCAGGACCTGCTCGCTGCCGTCGCGCAGGATCCGCACCCGGCGCTCTCCATGCTCGGCGTCGGGCTCCAGCGCCACGAACTGCGCCGGGCGGTAGCGGGTCAGCTGCCGCGTCGCCGCCAGGCTGGCCTCCAGCGCCTCGCCGAAGTCGCGCGCGACGACCACTTGGCCGAAGGCCTCGCGTCCGTAGTCGGCGGCCTCCAACCGCACCCGGCCGAAATCGCCGGCGCGGCTGACGTGGATGCGGCGGATCGGTCCGGTCGGCGCGCGCAGCCGCTGCATCACCCCCAACGCGCCCAGCGCGTTGACCGTGGCGGCAGCGAAGCTGAGGTTGCGCTGGTCGAATACCGGCGGCAACGCGCCCGGCGGTGCGGCCTCGACCAGACCCACGTCCACCCCCAGCCGGTCCAGGGCGATGGCCAGGCTGGCGCCGACCAGGCCGCCGCCGACGATCACTACGTCATGTCGTTTGCTCATCCGGCCATGATACGACCCGCACCCGTCTGCCCGGTGAGCGCCACCGCCCAGCTTGCGTGCCGTGGCGGCAGCGGCGCACGGCGCTCGCGCGCGCCGCGCTTCCAGTAGAATCCGGGGTCTTACGTGCCCCGGTGCCCGCCGTCATGACGCCTTCCACCCACCGCCTCCCCGCCCTGCTGCTGTTGACCGCGCTGCTGGCCGCGACCCGCATCAACCACTTCGGGGCGATCCCGGACGCGTCGTGGGCGGTGTTCTTCGTCGGCGGCTTCTACCTGCGCAGCTGGACGCGCTGGGCGTTCCCGCTGCTGATGGCGCTGGCGGTGCTGGTCGACTACCTGGTCATCCGCAGCCAGGGCCTGGATTTCTGGCAGCACTACTGCGTGTCGCCGGCCTACTGGTGCCTGATCCCGGCCTATTTCGTGCTGTGGGCCGGCGGCGCCTGGCTGGCGCGGCGCTACCACGGTGCCGACTGGCGCGCCCTGGGCCTGGCCGCCGCCAGCCTGCTGGTGGCGGTGGCGCTGTGCCACCTGCTGGCGCAGGGCAGCTTCTACTGGGTCAGCCGCAGCGTGCCGAACCCGACCCTGGCCGGCTGGTGGCAGAACTACAGCGACTGGCTGCTGCCCTACCTGGGCAGCGCCAGCCTCTACGTGGCGCTGGCCGCGGCGATCCAGGTCGGCGTCGAGCAACTGGCGCGGCTGGGCCAGCGCGGCCAGCCGGTCGGTCACTGACCGGGATGGGCAACCGCCTCTCCAAGATCTACACCCGCACCGGCGACGACGGCAGCACCGGCCTGGGCGACGGCAACCGGGTCGGCAAGGACTCGGCGCGGGTCGCCGCCTACGGCACCGTGGACGAGGCCAACTCGGCGATCGGCGTGATCCTGGCCTGCCCGCTGGCCGAGGACGTGCGGCAGTTGCTGACAGCAATCCAGCACCAGTTGTTCGATCTCGGCGGCGAGCTGTGCATCCCCGGCCACGCGGCCATCCATGCCGCCGACATCGATGCGCTGGAACGGCACCTGGACCGCTACAACGACACCCTGCCGCCATTGCAGGACTTCATCCTGCCCGCCGGAGGCGAGGCGGCGGCGCGCTGCCACCTGGCCCGAACCATCGTGCGCCGCGCCGAGCGCGAGACGGTGGCGCTGTCGCGGCAGGACGCGGTGCGCCCGGAAGCGGTGCGCTACCTCAACCGCCTGTCCGACCTGCTGTTCGTGCTGGCGCGGGTGCTGGCGCGGGCCGACGGCCACGGCGAAGTGCTGTGGCGCCACGACCGGCGCCAGGCCTGAGCCACGCCCGGGCCGCGGCCGCGCATGCTGATCTATACCCATCCTGCCTGCCTGGGCCACGCGCCCGGACCGGAACACCCGGAACGGCCCCAGCGCCTGGAGGCGGTGACCACCGCACTGCGCGAGGCGTTTCCTGCGCTGGAATGGCGCGAGGCGCCGCTGGCCAAGCTCGGCGACCTGGCCCGGGTCCATGAGCGCGAACTGATCGATCGCGTTCTGGCCGATCTCGACGGCCCGCAAATGCTCGACGTGGACACGGTTCTCTCGCCCGGCTCGCGCGCGGCCGCACTGCGCGCCGCCGGCGCAGGCGTGGCCGCGGTGGACGCGGTCATGCACGGCGTCAGCGACACCGCCTTCTGCGCGGTGCGCCCGCCCGGCCACCACGCCACCGCCGACACCGCGATGGGCTTTTGCCTGTTCAACAACGTCGCCGTGGCCGCCGCCCACGCCCGCGACACGCACGGCCTGGAGCGGATCGCCATCGTCGATTTCGACGTGCACCACGGCAACGGCACCCAGGCGATCTTCGAGCGCGAGCCGAAGGTGCAGTACCTCAGCACCCACCAGTCCGGGCTGTTCCCGCACACCGGCGGGGTCCACGACCGCGGCGTCGGCAACCTGCACAACGCATTGCTGCCACCGGGCAGCGGCGGTTTCCGCTTCCGCAACACCTGGGCCGACCAGATGCTGCCGTTGCTGGACGCGTTCAAGCCACAGCTGCTGCTGATCTCGGCAGGCTTCGACGCGCACATGCGGGACCCACTGGCCGACCTGATGCTGGAGACCGAGGACTTCGGCTGGATCACCGCCGAACTGCGCGCAGTCGCGCAGCGGCACGCGCGCGGCCGGGTGGTGTCCCTGCTGGAAGGCGGCTACGACCTGCAGGCCCTGCGCGAGGGCAGCGTCGCCCACGTCGACGCGCTGCGCTGAGGGTCAGCGCCCGCGCGGCGGCGGCCGCGGCGCGGCACGCCCGGATCGAAACCCCGCTCCGCCAGGCCGATGAACCCCGTCCCCCGCCCCGGGGACGCCTTCATTGCCCCTATGCACGGGATGGGGCAAGCTAGCGACCGTTTTCGCCCGATACCTGACGCGCGTGCGCCGAACCCTTCGCCTGCTCCCTCTTCCGTTCAGTATCGCCCTGTGCCTGCCGGCATTGGCGGCTGAAAAGCCGCCGAACTGGGGCCTGTGCCCGACCCCGGACGTGCTGCCCAAGTTCGACGACGCGCAGCAGCCGGATCCCAAGCTGGCGCAGAACCGCGAGCAGCAGCCGACCAATATCGAAGGCGACCAGCTGTCGGGCACCACCACCATCCCCAACTACACCGGCAACGTCGCGCTCAAGCGCGGCGACCAGTTCATGGGCACGGACAGCCTGCGGGTGGACACCGAGACCGGCAATTACATTGCCGAGGGTCACGTGCGCTACCAGGACTCGTCGATCCGCATGATCGCCGACCGCGCCGAGGGCAATCAGGACACCGACACCCACAAGATCACCAACATCCGCTACCAGTTGCTGGCCCGCCGCGGTAACGGCAAGGCCGACTCGGTCGACCTGCAGGGCGCGCTGGGGCAGATGCACCGCTCCACCTACACCACCTGCGACCCCTCGCAGCGGGTGTGGGAGCTGCACGCGCCGGAAATCGACGTCGACAACGACGAAGGCTTCGGCACCGCGCGCAACGCGATCCTGAAGATCTACAACGTCCCGATCCTGTACGCGCCCTGGTTCAAGTTCCCGATCGACGATCGCCGCAGCAGCGGTTTCCTGTTCCCGGCGATCGGCATGTCCAGCCGCAACGGCTTCGACTACACCCAGCCGTACTACCTGAACCTCGCACCGAACTACGACGCCACCCTGTATCCGCGCTTCATGGCCCGCCGCGGCCTGATGCTGGGCAGCGAATTCCGCTATCTCTACGACGGTGGCAAGGGTGAGCTGCAGGCCGCCTACCTGCCGGACGACAAGTTGCGCGACAAGGATCGCGGCCGCTTCAGTTACCAGGGCTACCACAACATCAATTCGCAGTGGCAGGCGCGCGCCTCGCTGGCCTGGGTCAGCGACGAGCGCTACACCGAAGACTTCTCCAACCGCCTGCTCGGCAATGCGGTGTCCAACATCCAGAGCACGATCGGCGTCTACGGCACCGGCGAGACCTGGACCGCCGGCGTGATGGCCGACCGCTGGCAACTGACCGACTACACCCTGACCGAGGATGCGCTGCCGTACAACCGCCAGCCGCGCGCCTTCTTCAACTGGGACCAGTCGTTCGGCAACTATTTCGAAGCCGGGCTGTACAGCGAAGCGGTGCGCTTCGTGCACGACGATATCCATCAGAAAACCACCGACGGCACCTACGAACGCACCGGCGTGGTCACCCCGCGCCCCGGCGGCAGCCGCCTGGACCTGAAGCCCTACATCTCGATGCCGCTGGCCGGCGCCGCCTGGTTCCTCAAGCCGACCCTGGCCTGGCGTTATACCGCCTATCAGCTGGACAAGGATCTGGCGGCCACGCTCGGCGGCGACACCACGCCCTCGCGCAGCCTGCCGATCGCCACGGTCGATGCGGGCGTGTACTTCGACCGCGATACCAAGTGGGGCAACACCAACTATCTGCAGACCCTGGAACCGCGACTGTTCTACCTGTACACGCCGTACCGCGACCAGAACGACCTGCCGATCTTCGACACCCGCGAGTTCACCTTCAGCTGGGGCCAGTTGTTCCGCGATTCGCGTTACACCGGTGCCGACCGCCAGAACGACGCCAACCAGCTGACCATGGCCCTGAGCTCGCGCCTGCTGCGCCAGGACGATGGCAAGGAGAAGTTGTCGGTCAGCCTCGGCCAGATCCTGTATTTCAGCGATTCGCGGGTCAGCCTGCCCAACAGCGACACCACCATCGAGCAGGGCAAGTCGGCCTGGGTCGCCGATGCCAACTACATGATCAACGATCGCTGGAACCTGGGCGCCACCTACCAGTGGGATCCCAAGTACCGGCGCAAGGACCTGGCCAGCTTCCGCGCGCGCTACCTGATGCCCGGCGACGGCATCGTCAATATCGCCTACCGCTACCGCCGCGATCTGCTGGAACAGGCCGACGTGTCGTTCCTGTACCCGATCAATCCGACCTGGAGCGTCGTTGGCCGGCATTACTACTCGCTGATGGACAAGAAGCCGCTGGAAAGCATCCTCGGCGTGCAGTGGGACAGCTGCTGTCTGGCGGTGCGGGCGCTGGCGCGGCGCTACGTGCGCAACCGCACCGGCGCGCTGGATACCGCCTTCCAGATCGAGTTCGTGCTCAAGGGGCTGTCGTCCCTGGGCCAGGACACGGACCGCGTTCTGCGCCGTGCTATTCTCGGCTACAACCGCGACGACCTGTACTTGGTCCCGCCCAGCAACACCACGACCGATCCGGACGCTTACGATCCGAACCAGATTCCATGACCAAGACCCTTTCTGTTTTTCTCGCCGCCCTGGTGGCGATCGCCGGCGTGTCCGCTCCGGCCGCCGCGCAACAAACCCAACCGCTGGACCGCATCGCCGCGGTGGTCGACGAGGATGTCGTACTGCAGAGCGAACTGGATCGTGCCGTGCGCAACGTGAAGGCGCAGTATGCCGGCCGCGAGGCGCAGCTGCCGCCGGATAACGTGCTGCAGCGGCAGGTGCTGGAACGCCTGGTCCTGGTCAAGCTGCAGGTCGCGCGCGCCAACAGCACCGGCATCCGCGTCGGCGACGACGAACTGAACCGCGCCATCGCCAGCATCGCCCAGCAGAACGGCACCGACGTGGACGGCCTGCGCAAGAAGCTGGCCGCCGACGGCATGTCCTACACCGACTTCCGCAACTCGGTGCGCGACGAAATCACCGTGCAGCGCCTGCGCCAGAGCTTTGCGCAGAGCCGCATCAACGTCAGCGAGGCCGAAGTCGACGCGGCCCTGGCGCAGCAAGCCACCACCGGCACCCAGTACCACCTGGCGCACATCCTGGTCGGCCTGCCGGAAGGCGCCACCGCCGAGCAGATCAAGACCGCTCAGGGCAAGATCGACGGGGTCAAGAACCTGATCGACAAGGGCGAGATCGATTTCAACGCCGCGGCGGTGCGCTATTCCGACAGCCCCAACGCGCTGGAAGGCGGCGACCTGGGCTGGCGCAGCCTGGACGAGATCCCCAACGCGTTCGCGCAGCTGATCCGCGACATGAAGCCGGGCCAGGTCGCCGGCCCGCTGCGCGGCCCCAGCGGCTTCCAGCTGCTGAAGCTGGTCGAAGTGCGCGACGCCTCGGCCAATCCGGAAAAGAAGACGGTCACCGAGTACCACGCCCGCCACATCCTGATCCGGGTCAACGATGCGCAGCCCGACGCGGTCGCCAAGGCCAAGATCGAGACGCTGCGCGCACGCATCGCCGGCGGCGCCGACTTCCAGGCCGTGGCCAAGGAAGCGTCGGAAGACACCAATAGCCGCAGCCAGGGCGGCGATCTGGGCTGGTTCCCGGCCGACGCGTTCGGCCCGGACTTCGGCCAGCACGTTGCGAGCCTCCAGGACGGCCAGATTTCGCAGCCGTTCCGCACCGAGGCCGGCTGGCACATCGTGCAGCGCGTCGGCGAGCGCCAGACCGACGTGACCAGCGATACCCAGCGTGCCCAGGTCCGCGAGACCATCGGCCGCCGCAAGCTGGAAGAGGAATACAACCGCTTCCTGCAGGAAATGCGCGGCGAAGCCTACGTCGACCTGCGCGTGGGCAACACCGACGCCGCCACTGCGCCGGCGGCCACGCCCGCGCCGGCGCCC
>NZ_AQOK01000168.1:0-8435 GCF_000364645.1 Xanthomonas sp. SHU 308
GCAGGGCCGCCGCCAGCGGCAGCACCAGCATGCAGGTCGCGGCCATGGCCACGAAACCGCCCTTCCAGCCGGCCGCCGGCAACACCCACAGCGCCAGCGCCGCCGCCAGCGCGATCTGCGCCAGCGCCTGCAGCACCATGAACACCGCGGTGACCCGGTCCGGGGTTGCCGCGCGCACGATGCTGACCGTTGCCACCCAGACCAATAGGCCCTCGGCCAGGCCGGCGGCCGCACGCAGCGCGACGAACGCCGCATCGCCCTGCGCCTGCACCGTGGCCAGGTTCAGCGCCGCGGCCAGCAACGCCGCCACGACCGCCGTGGCACGCTGCCAGGACACCGGCAGCAGCGCATCGCCCAATGCCACACCGATGCCCAGGGCGATGATCTCGCCCATCGCCACCACGCCCACGCCGGGCAGCGTGATCAGGTGCTGCTCGACCAGTGCGCCGAGCACGATCGGCTGCACGCCGAGGATCAGCAGCGCGATGGCGCCGATCGACAAGGCCGCGGCGAGCGGACGTGTCGCGTGGACGGCGGTTGATGCGAGGGAAGACGGGGATGGCGTGGCGGTCATCGCGATGGCCCCTCAGTAGCCTTTGCTTTCGGCCGGCAGTTCGCCCGCGGCGAAGGCCGCGGCAGCCCGCATCTGGTCCTTGCGCAGCCGCCCGTTGGCGATGCGCCGCACCCACCAGGGCAGCGCCCGCACCTGCCCGCCGGTGGCCGCGGCAAGCACATAGGCCTTGGCGCATTTCTCGAACAACTCCACGTTCAATGCCAGCCGCTGCGCGGTGATGCCAAGACACAGCGGGCGTCCGCCGAACAGCAGGACGCTGCCGCTGCCCGGCGCGGCCGTCGCCAACGCGTCGAGCGCAGGAAACGGCGCCGGCATCGGCCCGATGTGCCGCGCCTGTTCGTCGAACACCTGCGGCAGCACGCCGCCGACATTGGCCAGAAGGTGGCCGAACACACCGGCCGACCAGGCGCTGGCGCCGACATCCGGACGCCGCGCGTACACCTGCGCGTGCACCTGCGCCGCGGCCGGCAGCGCCGGGTCGCGCCAGTCCAGCCACTGCGGCCGCTCCGCCTCGAGCGCGCCACAGCACATCGCCGTGCTGCCCGGACAGCGCAGCGCCAGCGCTGCCGCGTCGTCGCCGAGCAGACGCTTGGCCACGAGCCGCTCGCGGGTGTGCAGCCAGAGCGCTTCGATCTGCGGGACGGTGGGCATGCGCTACACCAGCTTGAACACGTCGTCGAAGCGGTTCAGCGCCTCGTCGACCACCGCATCGGTATCGGCGCGGCTGGTGTAGATGCGGCTGCCGGCCAGGGTGATCAGCCCGTGCGCCGAATACGCCGCGCCCATCTCCTCCATCATGTGCTTGCGCTCCTTGGCTTCGTTGCGCACGCGCCACAGCTTGTACAGGTTGCCGGTGTCCAGCAGCAGCACGCCGGAGGTCTGCAGGTGCACGATCGAGCCCATGTTGTAGACCACGTACGGCAGGCCGAGACGGCGGATGATCGCCTCCAGGCCCTGCCGCAGGCGATCGCCGGCGCGGCCGGCCTGGCCGGCGGCGTCGCTGCGCTGCGCTTCCAGCAAGGCGTGGTAACCGGCCACGCAGGACAGCGGATTGGCCGACAGCGTGCCGCCGACGAAGGCGCGCCGCGCGGTGGTGCCGATGCCGCCGACCAGGCTCATCATCACCTCGCGGCGGCCACCGATCGCGCCGGCCATCGGATAGCCGCCGGCCAGGCACTTGCCGAGCACGGTGATGTCCGGCAGGACCCCGAAGTAGCCCTGCGCGCCGCCCGGGCCGAGCCGGAAGCCGGTGACCACTTCGTCGAAGATCAGCAGCGCGCCGAACTCGTCGCACAACTTGCGCACCTGCCGGTTGTAGTCGTGATGCACCGGCCGCGTGCCGCTCTCCGGCCCCAGCGGTTCCAGCAGCACCGCCGCGGTACCGCCGCGCAGGCGATTGAACTGCAGCTTGCGCCGCAATGCCTCCAGATCGTTGGGATGGCATTCCTGGGTGTAGGCGGTGGCGCCGCGCGGGATGCCGATCGCCTCCATGCGCCCGGTGCCCGGCAGGCGCATGCCGTACACCAGCTGGTCGCTCCAGCCGTGGTAGGCGCCGCCGATCTTGATGATCCATTTCTTGCGGGTGTGGGTGCGAGCCAGGCGCACCGCGCCCATCACCGCCTCGGTGCCGGAGCCGAGCAGGCGCAGCATCTCCACCGCCGGCATGCTGGCGCAGACCAGTTCGGCCAGCTTGACCTCGTACGCGTGCAGCAGGCCGGTCACCGGACCGCACTGGTCCAGTACCGCCTGCACGTGCTCGCGCAGTTCCGGCGGATTGGATCCGAGCAGGGTCGGGCCGCCGGCCTGCAGGAAGTCGATGTAGCGGTTGCCGTCCACGTCGGTCAGGTACGCGCCCTCGGCGCTGTGCATGGCCAGCGGGAACGGATGGTTGAACGCCAGGTTGTGCTGCACGCCGCCGGGGATCACCTGCTTGGCCGCCTCGCCCAGGCGCCTGGAGCCCTGGCAGCGCGCGTCGAAATAGCGCATCACCTTGGCCATGCCGGCGGCGCCGATCGGCCGCATCGGCTGGTTCACCAAAGCATGGAAGCGTGCGTACAGCTGGTCCACATCGGGCCACTGCGAAATGGCGGGGGTCTGGCTCATGGTTGGTGCCGGGCTCGGGGGAACGGAAACGGAAAGCGCGTGCATGGGGTCAGGCCTCCAGTGCGGTAAGGACGGCGCGCAACGGCGCGGCCAGGCCGGCGTCGTGCAACGCGCGGCGTTCGATGCGGCGCGCCAGGTGATCGCGCGCCACCCGCTCCAGCGCATCCACCGCGGCCACCGCCTGTTCCAGGCTGCGGCCGCAGCACAGCACGCCGTGGTTGCGCATCAGGTAGGCGTTGCTCGACGGGCGCAGTTGCCGCGCCAGCAGCCAGGCCAACAGCCCGGTGCCGGACGGGAAATAACCGACCATCGGCACACGCGCACCGATCGTTGCCTGCAACGCCGGATCCTCGACCGGCAGCGCCGCGCCGAGCAGCGCGCAGGCGCTGGCCACCGGCTGATGGGTGTGGATGCTGCAGGCCACATCGGGCCGGCGGCGCAGCACCTGCGCATGCAGGCCGGTCTCCACCGACGGCGTGGCGGCACCATCCAGTTGCCGCAGGTCGGCCAGGCGCACCACGCAGATGTCCTCGGCGCGCATCGCCTGGTAATCGATGGCCGACGGCGTCACCACGAAGCGTTCGGCATCCAGGCGCAGCGCGACGTTGCCGCCGGTGCCGGCCAGGTAGCCGCGCCGCGACAACTCCACGCACAGCGCGACCACGCGCCCGCGTTGTTCATGGGCAAACATGCTGGGGAACCTCCGGCACGCATTCGGGAAGGGGATTCATGCGCCGGTAGATCGGCGCCAGGGTGCGCTGCAATTCGCGGAACATCGCATAGCGGTCGTCGTACAGCGCGCGGGTGCGTGGCGACGGTTCGTATACCCTGCGCGCGCGTTGCAGCGCCGGCAGGTCGGCGAAGCGCAGCCGGCCCAGGCCGACGCCGGCGATGAAGGTGGCGCCGATCGCATTGGCCTGGATCGGATTGTGCAGTTGCCGGATCGGCTGGCCGCTGACGTCGGCGATGATCTGGCACCACAGGTCCGACTGCGCGCCGCCGCCGACCGCGGCGATCACGCCCGGATCGCGACCGAGCAGACGCGCGAACGGTTCCATCATCCAGCGCGTGTTCAACGCCACCCCTTCCATGAAGGCGCGGATGATGTCCTCGCGGGTGTGCATCAGCGACAGGTTGACCAAGCCGGCACGCAGGCTGTGGTCCTCGACCGGGGTGCGCTCGCCGAACAGCCACGGCATGTACACCAGCCCGTTGGCGCCGGCCGGCACGCGCGCGGCGATGACGTTGAGCACCTCGTACACGTCCGGGCGTTCTTCGTCGCGCAGCAGTTCGTCGGGATGGAACAGGATGCGGTCGCGCAGGAACGACAGGTTGGCGCCGGCGGTGGACTGCAGCGCCGTGGCCAGGTAGCGCCCGCTGACTGCGCACGGCACCGCGGCGATGTTGCTGAACACGTCGGTCTTCATCCGCGGCACGTGCGCGCCAAGCCACGACGAGGTGCCCAGATACAGATGTGCGGCGTAGTCCTCGACCGCCGCGGCCACCGCCACCGCCGAGTTGTCGATGGCGCCGGCGATCACCCGGGTCTGCGGCGACAGCCCCAGCTGCGCCGCCACCTGCGGCAGCAGCGGCCCCAGCACCTCGGTCGAGGCCACCAGATCCGGCAGCTTGTCGCGCTCGATGCCGAGCAGCCGCAGCAGGCCGTCGTCGTAGCGGATGCGCATCGGGTCGCGGTTGTCGGTGACCCAGGTGGTGAGCACCGAATCGGCGGTGGCGCAGAAGCGCCCGGTCAGGCGCAGGTTGAGATAGTCCAGCGCGTTGAGGAACTTGTGCGTGCGCTGGTAGCGCAGCGGCTCGTGGTCGCGCAGGTAGGCGATATGGCCGGCGCAATCCTTGCCGCTGCCGGCCGGCGCGCCGCCGCTCAGGCGCAGCCAGCGCAGCAGCTTCAGCGGCGCATAGCCGCGCACGTTGAGCCAACGACCGCGCAGGCGCCGCGCGATCGCCGCCTGCCCGCGCATGTCCAGCCACAGCATGGCGTTGCCCAGCGCGCGGCCGTCGCGGTCCACGCACACGGTGCACTCGCCCTGGGTCGAGCAGCACACCGCGGTCACCCGCCGGCGCAACGCCTCGCCGCCTTGCAGCACCGCCGCCGCGGTGACCAGCAACGCGTTCCACCAGTCGCGCGGATCCTGCTCGGCGCAGACGCCATGCACGTGCAGCGGCACCGGTTCGAAGGCCCAGGCGATCACCTGGCCATCCAGGGTGACCAGCGCGCACTTGCAGCCGGAGGTTCCCAGGTCCACCGCCAGCACCAGTGGCTGGTCGCCGCCCCGGTCGGCATCGAGCAGTTCGCTGCGCATCGGTCAGAACGTGTAGCCGATCGAGGCCACCAGGGTGTCGCCATCGGTCTTGCGGATGCGCGCGCCGTCCTGCACCCAGTACAGCTCGTGCGCATTGACCCGGGTGCTGACCCAGTCCAGGTTCCAGTCCAGGCCCCAACGCTTGTGGGTGACGCCGATCTGGTAGTCGGCGAAGCTGCCCTCGCTGAAATTGCGCAGCTTCTGGTAGCCGGCGTGCAGGCGCAGCGTGGTCGACGGCAATACCGACGGCAGCAGCGGCGTCTGGTAGTTGAGATCGCCCAGCAAGGTGCCACGCGAGTCGTGCTCGCCACGGGCGAAGCAGCGCAGCGCCGTCGTCGGGTCGGCGGCGAACTGCAGGATCTGCGCGCACACGCCGCCGGTATCGGCACCGCGGTAGGTCTTGGAGAACACGTACAGCAGGCGGCCCTCGACCGCGCCGTAGCCGAGTTCGAGCACGCCGAAATTGCTGTCGTAGTCGATGCGGCGGATGTCCTCGGGCGTTCCTGTCTCCAGGTCGATCCGGTGCGGGGCCAGGAAGCTGGCGCCGGGGAAGCGCTCGGTGGCCAGGCCGACGCCGGCATGCCAGGCATCGGGATTGCCGAAACGGTAGCCGGCCGCCGCGGTGATGCCCAGCCCGTCGCCATCGAGGAACTGCTTCTTGCTGACCTTGGCCACCTCCAGCAGCGCGACGAAACCACTGGCGTGCACGAACTGGGTGGTCCACTTCAGCGATGGGCGCATCAGCGAGTCGGACACGCCGCGCGTGCGCTGCTCGCTCATCAGCTTGATCTGGTTCTGGAACTCGTAGTTGACCATGCCATCGGCGTCGGCCTGCTGGGCCTGCGCCTGGGCACAGCACGCGCCGTGCAGGGCCAGTGCGCCCGCGAGGGTCGCCATGAAGCGGACTGCAGTCATCTCAATCTCCCCTGTTCGCTAAGGAAGGTGGGACGCGCGGCGGCCGTCGCGGGCCCCGCACGTCGAGGGTGCCGGCGCGTCGCGCGCGCGGCGGGTGATTACTTGGCGCAGACCGGCGTGCTGGGCAGCGCCTGCACGCGGGTGAAGCGTTCGGTCTCGCCGAGCACTTCCACCCCGACGAAGGCGCGCAGGTCCAGCGCCTTGCCGCTGGCGCGCAGCGTGGCCTTGTAGCGCTTGCCGCTGCGCGGATCGAAGGCCCAGCCGTCGCGCCAGGTATCGCCGTCCTCGCGCCCCAGACGCGCGATCTGCACGCCGCAGGTATCGGTGGCGGTGCCGGCGTCCTTGTCCCAGACGATGCGTCCGCACAAGGCGGTGGCCGCATCCGCGCACGGCGCGAACTCCACCACAGCATCCTTGGCCGCGGTCAGCCACAAGCCCTGCGCCGCGGCCGGCGCCGCACATGCCGTCGCGGTCGCCAGCAGCCATCCCGCGACCACCACACCGACCACGCCGTACCGCTTCATTCCCGGACTCGCCTGCATCGAACGCCCCCTCGCCATCGCGCAATTAAGTAGTTAAAACTACCGTATAGCGATCACTACCGTTTTGCAAGCATTGCCCGCGCGGCGTTCGCCACGGACGTGGCGAGGCGCGCAAACGCCTGGATTTCAAGGTTTCGCATGTGCAGCGACATGCGTGCGACGGCCGATTTTTGCGGCATTGCAACAGCCATCGGCGAGGACGGCGACGACAGATCGGCTCGCCCGATCGCCATGGCGTCGCACTGCGAACCGAGCGAATGCGCCAGCCACGCCATCCAGCGACGCGGCCGCGCGCGGCCGAACCCGATCGGCGGCGTCAGGAAACGAGAAGGGCAGAAGGCGTGTCGGCAGTCGCTACGGCCTTGCTGCAGCAGCAACCGCCGCGACACCGCGATGCGCACTGTCGCCCGCGAGGGTCGGCAGCGCCGGCGCGGGCCAGCGAGAGTTGTGGCGACCGGCACGATCGGCGGGTCAGAAGCGGCCGGCGATGGCACGGCCGCGGTGGCGGGGATGGGTCCCGCTCAGTGCATCGGCGCCTCCCGCAAGCGGGAGGCGCACGGACGGATCAGGCGTCCTTGCCGGACACGTGCCCGTCGATCTTCGAGGTCTGGTACAGCGCCATGCCGATGCGCTTGATCAGGCCGAGCTGCTGTTCCAGCCACCAGGCATGGTCTTCCTCGGTGTCGCGCAGCTGCGCCAGCAGCACGTCGCGGCTGACGTAGTCGCCATGCTGCTCGCACAGCTTCATGCCCGCGGCCAGGTTGGCGCGCACTTCGTACTCGACCTTCAGATCCTTCTCCAGCATCTCCTCGACCGTGCGCCCGGGTTCGAAGGCATGCGGGCGCATGTCCGGGTCGCCCTCCAGGAACAGGATGCGCCGCAGCAGCGCATCGGCGTGCTCGGTCTCCTCTTCCATCTCGTGGTTGATGCGTTCGTACAGCGCCAGCAGGCCCTGGTCCTCGTAACGCCGCGAGTGGATGAAATACTGGTCGCGCGCGGCCAGTTCGCCGCGCAGCAGCTCCTTGAGGCATTGCACAACGTCGGGGTGTCCCTTCATGGGGCGGGCTCCGTGGGGTCGACTGAGGGCGCCATAGTGCCCGATGCCGCCGCGCCGCGTTCCAATCGGAATCATTCACATCCCGACTCGCACATCCGCGATGCGTGACCCCGCGCACAGCGCGCCGCGCCTACGCGGGAACGACACGCAGTCGTGTCTAGAATCGGAGACTTGCCCACCGGAGAGAGACGATGCGCGGTCGATGGAAACGCCTGCTGCTGGGGACGCTGCTGCTGACGGCGGCCGTGGCGCTGGGCATCTGGCTGCTGCTGCGCGGCAGCCTGGCCACGCTCGACGGCAAGGCCCCGCTACAAGGCCTGCGCGCACCGGCAAGCATCCAGCGCGACGCGCTGGGCGTGGTCACCATCGATGCCGCCGACGAGGCCGATGCGATGCGCGCGCTCGGCTACGTGCACGCACAGGAACGCTTCTTCGAAATGGACCTGCTGCGCCGCGCCGCCGCCGGCGAACTGTCCGAGCTGGTCGGTCCGCACGCGCTGGACGTGGACAAGGCACGGCGGGCGCATCGCCTGCGCGCGCGCAGCAGCGCGCAACTGGCCGCGTTCGCCGGCCAGCACGCGGCGGCCTTGCAGGCCTACAGCGCCGGCGTCAACCAGGGCCTGCATGCGTTGCGGATACGGCCGTGGCCTTACCTGATGCTGTTCGCCGCACCACGCGACTGGCAGCCGGTGGATTCGGCGCTGGCCGGCCAGGCGATGTACTTCGACCTGCAGGGCAAGCAACTCGAGCGCAAGCTGGCCCTGTATCGCCTGCAGCAGCGCTTGCCGGCGCCGCTGTACGCCCTGCTGCGCCACGAGGGCAGCAGTTGGGACGCGACACTGGACGGCAGCGTGCGCGGCGACGCGGCGCTGCCCTCCGCCGATCAGGTCGATCTGCGCCGCCTGGCGGGCGCGCCCGCCCCC